>JBHHUI010000369.1:0-3915 GCA_046753805.1 Anaerolineales bacterium | reverse complement strand
CTGCAGACCACGGCCGAAGAGAACTTGCGCATGATCGAAGCCAGTCTGGCGTATCTGAAGTCAAAAGGGAAAAAAGTCATCTACGACGCCGAGCACTTCTTCGACGGCTATCGTGACGAGGCGGACTACGCAATAAGAACATTAGAGGCCGCCGCGCGCGGCGGCGCCGACACGGTGGTGCTGTGCGATACCAACGGGGGTACGCTGCCATGGGACCTGGCGCGCATCGTGCACGAAGTCGCCGCCCGGCTGCCGGATGTGCCCCTGGGCATTCACACCCACAACGACGGCGAATGCGGAGTGGCCAATACGCTCGCAGCCGTGCGTGAAGGAGTCGTGCATCTGCAGGGGACGGTCAACGGCTACGGGGAACGCTGCGGCAATGCAAACCTGTGCAGCATCATCCCCGACCTCGAACTGAAGATGGGCCTGTCGTGCCTGCCGGAAGGCAACCTGCCGGACCTGTACGACGTGTCACGGTTCGTGGCCGAGGTCGCCAACCTCAATCCAAACGAGCACGCACCCTATGTCGGTCACAGCGCATTTGCACACAAAGGCGGCATCCATGTGGCCGCCATGCGCCGCAATATCCATAGCTATCAACATGTCGACCCGGCGCTGATCGGAAACGAGATGCGCACGGTGGTCTCTGAATTGTCCGGGCGCGGCAACCTGATGAGCAAGGCCGAACAGTTCGGCATCGACATCGACGCCGGGCCGGAAGTGGCGGAGGTGCTGCGCAAAATCAAGGATTTGGAAGCGCGCGGCTTCTCGTTCGAGGCGGCGGAGGCGTCCGTGGCGCTCATGCTCGTACGCCAGCAGCCGGGATACAAGCCGCCGTTCGAGCTGATCGACTTCGCCGCGACGGTCGAACACCGCCAGGGGCGCGGCATGTTTGCGGAAGCGACTGTCAAAGTGCGCGTGGGCGACGAGGTGCACCACACCGCCGCCGACGGCAACGGCCCGGTTAACGCCCTGGACGCAGCCCTGCGCAAAGCCCTGTTACCCGTATTCCCGCAACTCGCCGAGGTCGAACTGACCGATTACAAGGTGCGTATTCTGGACGGCATTCAGGGCACAGCCTCGATGACGCGCGTGCTGATCGACAGCCACAACAAACAAGAACGCTGGAGCACGGTGGGGGCCAGCACCAACATCATTGACGCCAGTTGGCAGGCGCTCGCCGACAGCATGGAATACGCACTGCTGAACGGGGGCGGCTAGACTTCCGAGATTTGTGAAACCTCGGAGGTTTCATAGGGTTCGTGTCCTCGGCCACCGAACGAGTCTCCGCCGCCGCCCGCGAGCTCAAGCTTGAGGTCGCGGTGGTCGCATTCGAGCAGCCCACCCGCACGGCGGAAGACGCTGCCGCCGCCATCGGCTGCGACGTCGGGCAGATCGTCAAGAGTCTGCTGTTTCTGGCGGACGGCGCGCCGGTGATGGCGCTCGTCTCCGGAGCGAACCGGTTGCACGAGGGCAAGCTGGCGCGCTTGTGCGGCGTGGGCCGAAAAAAGGTACGCCGGGCGGACGCCGATACGACCCGCGCCGTGACCGGCTTTGCCATTGGCGGCGTGGCGCCGTTCGGACACCCGCAACCGCTGCCCGTTTACGTGGACGCAGACCTGATGCAATACGAAACTGTCTGGGCTGCGGCGGGCACGCCCAATACCGTGTTTGCGGTCTCACCCGCCGATCTGCTGCGGGTGACGGACGGCAATATTGTTGATTTGAAACAAGACTGAAAACTGCTGACTGTTTACTGCTAACTGAACACTGCCCACTGACCTATGAATGCAACCATTGTCCTCCTTCCCGGCGACGGGGTTGGCCCGGAAGTCGTTGCGGCAGCCCGCACGGTATTGGAAGCCGTCGCCGCAGAATACGGTCACGATTTCGCCTTTGACGAACACCTGATCGGCGGCTGTTCGATTGATGCGCACGGCGTCGCGCTCACACCCGAAACGCTGGCGGCCTGCCGGCAGGCCGACGCCGTGTTGTTGGGCGCAGTCGGCGGGCCGCAATGGGACGACCCCACAGCCAGCGTGCGCCCCGAACAGGGCTTGCTTGGCCTGCGGAAAGGCCTGGGTTTTTTTGCCAACCTGCGCCCGGTGCACCCCCACCCGCAGTTGTTGGATGCTTCGCCGCTAAAGCCCGAACGACTCGCAGGCGTCGATGTGCTCGTCGTGCGCGAGTTGACCGGCGGTATCTATTTTGGCGAACCACGCGCGCGCGCGACCGCTCCCGACGGCTCCATCCGCGCTGTTGACACCATGGCCTATTGCGACTATGAGATCGAACGTGTGGTGGACCTCGCCTGCCGACTCGCAACCGGACGCCGTGGCAAAGTCACTTCCGTGGACAAGGCCAATGTGCTCGAATCATCCCGACTGTGGCGTCAGGTCGCCACGGACGTGGCCGCCCGCCATCCCAAGATCGAATTCGACCACCAGCTCGTGGACGCGGCTGCGATGCGGCTAGTAACGCAGCCGGCCGCATTCGACGTACTCGTGACCGGCAACATGTTCGGCGACATCCTCACCGACGAGGCCTCGGTGCTCACCGGCTCGATGGGAAACCTGCCTTCGGCCTCGCTCGGAGACTCGGCGGCGGGACTGTACGAACCGATCCACGGCTCCGCGCCCGACATCGCCGGCCAGGGCATCGCCAACCCAATCGGCGCGATCCTCTCCGCCGCCATGCTGCTGCGCTACTCGCTGAATCTGGAAGCGGAAGCGACCGCCATCGAAGCTGCCGTAGATCGGGCGCTCGCCGACGGCTGCCGGACGGTGGACCTTTCAAGCGCAAATCCCTTGTCCACGAATGCAATGACCGCAGCAATTGTAGAAAGACTTGGATGAGAGAGACAAGGAGATAGGCAAAGAGGGAGGCTGGGCGACTCCCTCTCCGCCACTCACAGATGCAAACCGTCGCATTCCAGGGCGAGCGTGGCGCTTACTCCGAGGCCGCCGCCATTGAATACTTCGACGCGGACATCGAACCCGTGCCGTGCAGCTCCTTCGACAGTGTGTTCGACAGCGTCACCACCGGAGCCTGCGATCAGGGGATCGTGCCGGTCGAGAATTCTCTCGCGGGTAGTATTCACCGCAACTACGATCTGCTGCAGCGGCACGCGCTGACCATCGTCGGCGAGAAAGTGTTCCGGGTGCGCCATTGCCTGATCGCCCACCCCGGCGTGCAGCGCGCCGCCATCCGCAAAATCATCTCGCACCCGCAGGCGTTGGCGCAATGCGAGGGCTACATCGACCGGTTGAGGGTGGCGCGCGAGCCGTGGTATGACACCGCCGGGGCGGTCAAGTCGCTAGCTGAGAGTGGACACCGCGACCACGCGGCTATCGCCTCGCGCCGGGCGGCGGAAGTATATTCCATGCAGATTCTTGACGAGGGCATCGAGGACATTCAGGCCAACTACACCCGCTTTCTCATCCTCGCGCGTGAGGCCGCCGCACCGCAGGCCGGCGCCGAGAAGACGTCGATCTTGTTTTCACTTCCACAGGGAGGGACGACGCCCGGCTCGCTGTTCCGGGCGATGGGCGCATTTGCATTGCGGGATATCAACCTGACAAAAATCGAGTCGCGGCCACTGCCCGGCGAGACGTTCGAGTACGTCTTCTACCTCGATTTCGAAGGCAGCTACCTCGACCCGAACTGCGCCCGCGCACTGGAGCATCTGCGCGAGTTGGCCCCCAACGTGCGCGTGCTCGGTTCCTACACCCGCGACGATGACTGGCAGCAGACTGCCTGAAGCCGCCTACTTGCGTATCCGGTGTTGGCCGTTCCCCGCCGGGCACGCCTCCCACACCCGGCCGCGAAACTCGCGGTCGAATTCTTTAAGTGCAGGGGTTACGCAGTTGGAAGCCAAAACGCTGGCTGAGTAGGCGTTGAGCCTGTCGAAAC
>JBHHUI010000368.1:0-3931 GCA_046753805.1 Anaerolineales bacterium | reverse complement strand
TGGACTGGGAAGCGCCGTACGATACGGTTGTGACCACCTATTTCATCGAACCGGATGGGTCGGTGCAGACCGTTTTTACCTCGGATGACCGGCTGCTGTATGTACACGCCGGCGCCGGAATCTGGAGCGCGGGCGGCTAGCGTCCATGCGCGTGTGGAATCTCCGACATGGTGATCCGCTCGCGCTGCGCTTGGCAGCAGATGTCAGGCTGGGTCCAACCGATTATCCTGATGATCAGATTTGGGAGCTGCAACTACGCGCCGGCGAGCCGCCCGCGCTGGCAGCCCGCACCACATACGGACTGCGCGCGCGCGGCTGCCGCATCTTCCCGGCTTTCCAGGAAGACTCAGATGTGGTTGTCGATCCAGACAGTTTCCTTGAACAGCCGACCGTCGAGCATTTCTTTGTAAATTACATCCGCGTACGCTGCGCGCCGCTCGGCGGGCTGATGGTCACGGCGGAGTACTGGACGCCGGAATCGCATGTCCTGGCGGGGCGCCTTTCCATCGTCAATAACAGCTCGTATATGCGCACGGTCAGTGTCCACCTGGCGAGCCAGTTGCAGCCGCTGCCGGGAGGCAATGTGATGCAACCCGGACGGGAGGGCCGCACGCACTTTCTATTTGGATCAACCGGCAACTTGCGGCCGGTTTTTGTTCTCGAAGGCGGCGAGTATAGCGACTTCAGCGCGTGGACGGCGCTCTCGCGCACTATCGCCGTGCGGCCCGCCGCGCGCGAATCAGTCTGCTGGGTGCAGGCTGCCCGTCCCGACCGCAGCGAGGCTTATGACCTTGCGCTCGGGTTCCTGAGCATCGATTGGGAAGCCGAATTTGACCGCATCTTTGCCGCAAACGAATCCGTGCCGGAAATCGAGACCGGCGATCCGGACTGGGATGCGGCGTTCGCATTTGGCCTGCAGACTGCTCTACGAAGCTACCTCAGCGCGTCCAACCATCTGCCCCATCCATCGTTTGTCTTCACCCGCATACCGGATCGCGGCTACTCGCCGGCCGGCGACGGCAGCGATTACAACTGGCAATGGGACGGGCAGGTCGCGACCGAAGCGTATGTGAATTTGCCGCAGGTCGTCATGGCCGCCCCAGAGCTGGCCAAAGGCGTCATTCGCAATTTCCTGTCCGTTCAAGCGCCGGACGGTTTTATTGATTGGAAGCCCGGACTGGCCGGGCAGCGCAATCGGGCGCTGTGCCTGCCGCTGCTGGCGGCCTGTGCCTGGCACATTTATGAATACACGGAAGATGAGGCGTTTATCAGCGAAGTATTCCCGGGGCTGCTGCGCTATTTGCAGGCGTGGTTTGACCAGGAGAACGACCGGGACGGCGACGGCCTGCCGGAGTGGCAACACACCATCCAATCGGCATTCGACGACTGTCCCTCGTTTGTGCGCTATCGCCGCTGGGGACAGGGCGCCGACATCACCTGCGCGGAGTCGCCCGACCTTGCCAGCTATCTATATCGTGAGTGCGTGTCGCTCGCGCACATGGCGCGGCTGGTGGACGACCCCGATGCGGCGCGTGAACTGGCCGGGCGCGCCGGTCGCATCCGCGCGCGCGTAGCAGCCATGTGGAAGGACGACACCGGTTCGTTCCATTACGTAGACCGGGATACGCATCGCTCGCCGGCTGCGGTCGATCTGGGGAACGGCGCTGGCGACCTCGAGCTTGAACCTTACAAGAAGCTGGACGAGCCGCAACGGGTCCTGGTGCGGCTGTTCGGGCCGGGCGAGGCGCGTCCAGCTGCCAGCGTCGCCGTGCACGGCGCGGGCCTGAACGGTCGCCGACGCGTGGAAACGCTCAAGGGCAGCGCGTTTTACTGGTACCGGGGCTACGGCACTGCGACGACACAATCACTTTTTACGCAAGTCAAACGCATCGTGGTGCATGGCGTCGATGACGCTTTTGATGTATTTGCATCGACGGTGGACTACACTCGGCAGGATCAGACGTTGTTGCTGCCGATCTGGGCCGGACTGGTGGAGGACGCGCGCCTTGAAGCGCTCGTGGGGACCATCACGGACCCGGAACGGTACTGGCGCGCACACGGCATTCCAAACTGCGCTGCCACAGATCCGGCCTACAGCGCCGATAACCGCGACGGCTCCGGCGGCGTCTGGATGATGTGGAACACGATGATCGGCGAGGGTCTGGCTGACACGGGCCATCGCGTCGAGGCGGCCGAACTCATCCGGCGCATCCTGACGGTGACACTGCACACACTCAAGAATGAAGGCGCATTCCGTGAAGCCTACAACTCGGACGACCTGGAAGGGTTAGGCGACCGCGACTACCTGTGGGGCGTCGCACCTGTGCACCTGTTCTTGCGTACGGCCGGCATCCGCATCATCTCCCCCACCAGAGTCTGGTTGTCTGGCGAAAGCCCGTTCCCACGGGCCGTTACGGTGCGGCATCACGGGGTCAGCGTGACGAAGGCCGGCGCTTCGAGCGTGGTGCGCTTCCCCTCCGGCCGCGAGGTCATCGCTGAGGGCCTGGCAGACCGGATACTGGAGGATGTCGAGCTGGGATAGTCTTAACGCAAAGGCGCCAGGACGCAAAGAAGTTGGTCGGGTCTTTGCGCATTTGCGTTAACTTCCGACGGCGGGTTCCTGCGCTACGCTCACACCCCGCGCAGTTCGCTCAGGTTGTCCACAATCACGAATATCCCCAACCCGAGGACGAACAACACCATCAGCGGCAGGAAGAAGCGCGCGACGAGCACGATGGTCGCGAGCACGCTCAATCCCACAACCACGCGTTGCACAAGGTGGCGCGCCTCGCGCCGGAACAGGGCCTCGATAAAAGCCGTGATTCCGAGTAATGAAAGCAGCCCGATGATCCAGAATTGGGGCGTAAAGGCGATCACGCCGATAAACCCGATGATGAGCACGCCCATGCTGAGCGCCGCCCAGGCCTCGGCCAGACGCCCGAGCTGCGCGCCTTCTTCGGTAACGGGCAGGTGCACCCGGCGCAGATGGGCGCCGACTGCGGCGCGTTCCCCCGCGTCGGCGCGCGCGCCCATTTCGAGCAGCGATTCGATCAACGCGCGGTCCTGCGTTATCCGGCGATAGAGGGCGCTGATCTCTTTATCCAGCGCTTCGACGCGCGCGATGTTTTCCTGATATTCACGCAGAAAATGCGGCGCGCCCTTCATGGCCTGTGCTTCGGTCCAGAGGCCGCGCATGAGCAGCTTTTTGCTTGTGATCTCTTCTTCAGTTTTGCGCATGCGCATGGCGGTTGCCTCGACGCGCGAGCGGATCACCGGCTGCAGTTCTTCTTCGGGCGGCACCTTGTTCAGCCCAGCCCAACCCACCGGGTCGTACCAGGCATGGCGCACGGAGCCGTCGCGGTTGAACTTGGGGCCGGCCGGGGCGTTTTCGCCCGCTACTGGATCGCGCGCGTACAGACCCCACAGGCCGCGGTATTCCTCCGCCCAGGCGAAGGGTGAGTTGATGTCGGGCGCGGACGAATGCGGGATCAGGACGGGCTCCCACGTTCGCTCCTCGCCCGGCCCGATCCGCAACCCGTCGCCGCGCGCGTAATCTACAAATGGCACATGCAGCAGGCTGTTGCCGGTTTCACGCTCCACCGGCTGATCGGGTCTGCTGCCCTGGCGCAGCGTCTGCCGCCAGAAGCGTTGTACCGGCCGTAACAGGCGTTCGACAATACCCGTGAACGGAACCGTGACCTCGTGCAAGTATTCACCGGCCTTGAAGTACGAGGCGTGCGAACCGGCGCCGGCGTAGACAACCGGATGCTCCTCGACCGTTTCCAGCAGCGGGTCGTCCCAACGGCGGCGCAAGTCATCCCCGGCGAACTCGTGCGCGGCGCAGGCCATCCAGTGCGGTTCGTATTCGCCGTCGTCGGTCTCCGTGAGATACACCACCACCTGTTCCCAGTCCGCCTCGTGATCGTTCACG
>JBHHUI010000367.1:0-3944 GCA_046753805.1 Anaerolineales bacterium | reverse complement strand
TCCTGTTCGTCAAGGATGGAAAGAAGATCGCGCGCGAAGGCGAGGAAGACAAACGCGGTCCCGGCGTCATCCTGGTCGATAGCGCCAGTGCGGTTGCACTCCAGACGAACGTGGCCTACACACGCTCGGCCGGCCCCGGGGTTGTGTTTACCCAGCCCGGCGAGTTTATCGCCGACTCGCTCGATCTGCGCATTCAAACACGGACTAACGCCAATGTGAAGGCCGTCACGCGCGACGGCATCGACGTAACTGCCAATGTCACTGTGCGCTTCATGCTGCGGCGCGGACACCGCTCGCCCGGTCAATGGGAAACGGATGCCGGCCCGCCGTACTATTTTGAGGAGCATCCGGCATTCCTGGCCGTATTTGGCACGGCTGTCAGTGAGCGTTACGACGTGCCATGGACGGATTTGCCGCCGCTGGTGGCCGCCGATGTCTGGCGCGAGCTGCTGCTCGCGCGCACGCTAAACGATCTCTTCCCCGAAGAACTCATTCAGCCAATGCCGCTTGACGCGTTGCAGCAAGAGCTCACGCGTCGCCTGCAGCCGCCGGCCGACCAGTTGCCCGGTTCCGGCGAGCGGGAGTTCCAGCTATTGCACGACCGCGGCATCCATGTGTTGGGCGTTTCAATCGGCGATGTACGGTTCCCCCAAGATTTCTACAATCGCCGCCGGGTGCGCTGGCAAACCGAAACGCTGCAACGTGCGAAAGACGTACGTCTCGAAGCCGAAGTGGACGATCTGTACCAGGAAGGCTATCGCGATGCCTGGCTGCAGCTCCGCAACATCCTCACCCGCGATTTGCGGCACAAGATGAACGCCCATGTGCCGCTGACGGTGCGGGAAGTTGCACGCATCTTGCTCGACGCCACGCTGGAGATCATTAGCCAGCCCAGCATCGCCAGTCTGGCGCGTCGTGAGCACGAGACCATTTTGCGAATGCACGACTGGCTGGTTAACCTCGATGAGACCGGCGCACAGCTTTTGATTGCACACCATGACGACGCGACTGACGCTGAATAACCTACCGACGCCGAGCGGCCTGCTGCAGAACCTGGCCGATTTCGTGCTCGATCGCTCGCCGGCCGGCGAGCGCAACCGCGCGCGGGCAGTGGTTGCGTTGTTCATTCTGTACTGGCTGCTGATCGTGTGGCTGGAAGATATTCCGCCGTCGGTGCGAGTCGCCCAGGCTGCGGCCGGTTTTCCGGAGGCGTTGCGGCAAACGGTCGAGTGGATCGGCAATCGTGTCATTTCCGTTTTCCACCCGCAGACACTCCGGCACTTGCCGTTCCCCATCATCGGCGTTGTCATCGCCTTGCGTGTGGGCGCAGCGTATTTGCAGGACTTGTTCGAGCTTGACAGCCTTCAGGTGGCTTACGATTACCTGATGGGCGCGATCTTGGGGCGCTCGCACGGGAGCATCACCATTAAAGATGGCGAAGTGGTGGAAAAGGATCGCGAGAGTCCCGTATATCTCATCGGTGGGCCGGGGCGCGTCACGATTCAATTGGGCAACGCCGCCGTATTCGAGCGCGTGGGCGGGAAGGTGCACGTCCTCGCACAGGGGCGCCATCGCCTGCACGGATACGAACGGTTGCGCGCGGTTGTGGACCTGCGTGACCAGCACGCCAAGGTGGAGAAACTCCCGTTTACCACGCGGGACGGGCTGCCCCTGGAAGCCACCGATATGCAGATGACATTTCGCATTCATAGCAACCGTAAACGCAAGGAGTCGGATCCGTATCCGTTTGAAGCCGTGTCGCTCCGCCGCGCGGTGTATGGCAATGCCGTCAACAAAAAGGGCAGGGGCAAGTGGTCCGGTTCCGTGCCGGGCTTTGTGCGCGGGCGCGTGCGGCACCATCTCAGCCGGTTCACGCTCGACGAACTGCTGCAACCGCAGGGCGGCGACCATGCCCGGATGACGCTCACCCATCTGTTTTACGCGCCGGCAACCCGCGAGCGCGTCGAAAAAATGGGCGCGCGGATCGATTGGGTCGGCGTGGGTACGATCAGCGCCAGCGATGGCTTCACGCGCCAGTTCCTGACGCGCTGGCAGGAGGAGTATCAGCGTTTGCAAGTCAATAGCGATCCGCAATGGCGCGAGCGGCGCCGCTCGGAAACCCGTGACACGATGCAGTGGAACACGCTCAAGCAGATCACCGCATGGTTCCGCAGCGAATCGTCGGAGGCTGTATCCGCGCAGGAGCTGCTGCGGCGCTACTCGGAGCTGCTGGAGAACCTGTGCGAATCGCCGCCGCGCGGGGCTGACGAGTGCAGCGCGGAGGTCGAGCGCATTATCGCCTTCCTGCAGAACCCGGTGGAGTTTTCTATTCTGGATCGCAGGCTGCCGGCGCCGGCGCGCTTCGCGCTCCCACCAGAGTCTGACGACGATGAATGAGGACGGCCCGATCCTGGTCATCGGGTCGGCCAGCACCGACATCGTCGGACGGGCGACGGCCCCGCTCAACCGCAGAACTTCCAATTCGGCCATCATTCACACCTCCCGGGGGGGTGTGGCCCGCAATGTGGCTGAGAACCTGGCTCGGTTGGGCATGCATACCCTGCTGATCGCGGCCGTCGGCGACGACGCGGCCGGTGTACGGCTCGCGACGCAGGCGGCCGAATGCGGCATCGATACCTCGCACATGGTGCAGGCGGCCGGCAAGCGCACAGGATCGTATCTGGCGGTGCTCGACAACCAGGGCCTGCTGCAGTATGGGCTGGCCGACATGGATGTGGCCGACGTGCTGACGCCGGAACTGCTACGCGGCAAGCGCGAATTGTTCAAGGATGCAGCGCTTGTCGTGATCGATGCGAACTTGCACCCGAAGACGATTGCAACGGTTTTTCGACTCGCGCGCTCGGCGCGTGTGCCGGTCTGTGCTGATCCCACCTCCTCCGTGCTGGCGGCCCGGCTCAAGCCTCATCTGCAAGGACTACACCTCGTCACGCCGAACCCCGCCGAGACGGAAGCGCTTAGCAGTGTGCCGATGTCCGTCCTCGAGCGCGAAGGGGCGATTACAGCGGCGCAGCGGCTGGTGAGCGCCGGCGTGAGCATCGCGGCGGTCACGATGGCCGAGTTTGGAGTAGGATACGCATCCAGTTCGGGCAGCGGCCATGTGCCGGCCATCCAGACGGAAATCGTAAACCAGACGGGCGCGGGCGATGCGTTCACAGCAGCGGTGATATTTGCACTGCTGAACGACATCCCCGTGGACGAAGCCATCCGGCTGGGCGTATCGGCCGCCTCGTTGACATTGCGTTCGTCTGAAACGGTGGTGCCCGACCTGTCGCTGGAAATGCTGTACGATCAGCTTGCCGCCTGAATCAAGTATATGCAGATCGACCTTCACCCTGAAGTGGCCGCGGCCCTCGCCGCCGGCGAGCCGGTGATCGCGCTCGAATCTACCGTCATCGCGCATGGCCTGCCGCGCCCGCAGAACCTGGAGGCCGCCCGGCGATTGGAAGCGATTGCGCGTGAAGAAGGGGTGGTTCCGGCGACCATCGCCGTCATCGACGGCCGCGTGCGGGTGGGGCTGGAGGCGGCCGACCTGGAGCGGCTGGCGACGACCCGCGACGTAATGAAAGTCAGCCGGCGCGACTACGCCGTGGCCGTGGCGCGCGGCCGGACCGGCGCGACGACCGTCGCGGCCACGATGATGGCCGCACACTGGGCGGGCGTGCGGGTCTTCGCCACGGGCGGGATCGGCGGCGTCCATCGCGGCAGCCGGAACGATATTTCGGCGGACCTGCCGGAACTGGCGCGGACGCCGGTGGTTGTCGTGTGCGCCGGCGCAAAAGCCATCCTCGATCTGGCGGCAACGCTCGAATGGTTAGAGACGCACGGCGTGCCGGTTGTTGGCTATCAGACAGACGAGCTGCCGGCGTTCTACGCGCGGGGCAGCGGGCTGGAGTTGCAGGTGCGCGCCGACACGCCCGCCGAGG
>JBHHUI010000366.1:0-3965 GCA_046753805.1 Anaerolineales bacterium | reverse complement strand
ACCGCCCCGCGCGGGGGGGGGCGTTCTGAGGTCAACTCAACACCGGCAGCCGTATGCTCTCGGCAGCTTGCGGCCGGCTGCACAATGCAAGCAAACCATTGCACAACCACCCCTCCTGAGTTATCCTTAGCGGCGTTCGCGGACACCCAGGCCCGCAGGCGCTGCGATGCGCAAACCACTCCACCCTGACAACAAATCCAATCTGCCGCGCAACATGCGAGCACTGCTGATCCGGTCTCGCGCGCGAGCCCAGCGAGGACATCATGCCGCCTGAAGCTGCACTTGATCCAACCGACGCCCCCAATCCGTTCCAGATCGCTCAACAACAACTGAAGGAAGCCGCCACAATCCTCGGCCTCGACGCAGCGACACACGAGATGTTGCGCTGGCCGCTGCGCGAGCTGCATGTCACGCTACCCGTTCGCATGGATGATGGGCAAACGCAGGTCTTCCACGGATTCCGCGTGCAATACAACGACGCGCGCGGCCCCACCAAAGGCGGCATCCGCTTCCATCCCGACGAAACCATCGACACCGTGCGCGCGCTGGCGGCCTGGATGACCTGGAAGGCAGCCGTCGTCGATATTCCGCTTGGCGGCGGCAAAGGCGGTGTGATCTGCAATCCGAAAGAAATGAGTCCGGGCGAGATCGAACGACTCAGCCGGGCATACATCAGACAGGTGGGGCGCATGCTAGGCCCGGAGCAGGATGTGCCCGCGCCGGATGTGAATACGACGCCGCAAGTCATGGCCTGGATGGCCGACGAGTTCGCTTTCCTGCACGGCCAGAATGAATTCGGCGTCATCACCGGCAAGCCGCTCGAACTCGGAGGGTCGGCGGCGCGGACGAACGCGACCGCGCGCGGCGGCATGTACTGCCTGCGCGAAGCCGCGCGCCAACTCAACATCGAATTGCGCGGCGCGCGCGCCGCGATCCAGGGCTATGGCAACGTAGGCTCGTTCGCCCACCAACTGGCGCAGCAGCTGCTCGGGTTGAAAGTTGTGGCCGTGTCGGAAGACGTTGGCGGCATCTACAACGCTGACGGTTTGGATTACGAATTTGTGGCTGCGCACAAAGCGCGGACTGGCGCAGTGGTTGGTTGTCCCCATACGGCGCCTATTTCCAACGAAGCTTTGCTCGTGCTCGACGTGGATGTGCTCATCCCCGCCGCAATCGAAAACGTCATCACACAACACAATGCCCTTGACGTAAAGGCCCAGATCATCGCCGAACTAGCCAACGGGCCGACAACCCCGGAGGCCGACCACATTCTGAATGAGAAGGGCGCCTACATCATTCCCGACTTTTTGTGCAACGCCGGCGGCGTGACGGTGTCGTACTTCGAAATGGTTCAGAACTCGTATCAGTATTACTGGCCGCGAGAAATGGTGCACCAGCGCCTGGAGAGGAAAATGACCTCCGCCTTCCGAGACGTACATGCCGGCGCACAGCAGCACGGCGTGCACAACCGGCTGGCAGCGTATCTGGTCGCCGTGACGCGCGTCGCCGAGGCTATGAAGATCCGTGGCTGGGTGTGAACAGTGCCCCCGATTGAGAGTCCACCAGAATTGAGTTATACTGCCACGTAACGTTTCCGGCGTGAAATATTTCCCGGCCGGACCCAACGTTGGAGATAGCGCACTCATGAAAGTATCTTGCCTGCAAGAGAACCTTGCCCGCGGCCTCGGCATTGTCGGTCGCGCGGTCGCGTCGCGCAGCACGTTGCCGGTGCTATCCAATATACTCGTGGCCACCGAGAACAACCTGCTGCGCCTTTCGGCGACCAACCTGGAACTCGGTATTACATGCTGGATTGGAGCCAAAGTAGAAGAAGAGGGTGAGACAACCATCCCGGCCAAGACCTTCATCGACCTTGTCAATACGCTGCCGCCGAGCCAGGTAGACATGACACTGGCAGTGCGAACGCAAACGCTGAACGTAACCTGCGGCGCATTCAACAACGACATCAAGTGCATCGACGCCCAAGAATTCCCCATCCTGCCAAGCGCCGAAACGAACAATGCGATTGAGTTGAACGCTGATGATCTGCGCGACATGATCTCACAGGTGGTATTTGCTGCCGCCACGGACGATGCTCGCCCGATCCTGACCGGCGTCGAAGTCAAGATCGACGGCGAGCAGATCACGTTTGCGGCCGCCGACGGGTTTCGGCTGGCCGTGCGGCACTCCAGTTTGCCTTCCAATGTCGCCAACCCGGTAACCGCCATCATCCCGGCGCGCACGTTGGCTGAGCTTGCGCGCATCGGCGGCGATCAGTCCGAGCCAGTGATCATGACGCTGCCGCCGCACCGTGGCCAGGTTATCTTCCGTCTGAAGAACGTCGAAGTTGTCTCACAACTAATCGAGGGCATGTTCCCGGACTACGAACAACTCGTGCCGCGCGGGCACAAGACGCGCGCGGTCATCTCCACCGCCGACTTCCGCACGGCTTGCCGTGCGGCGGATATCTTCGCCCGCGAGTCGGCGCACACGACGCGCTTAAAGTTCATGCCCGGCAACGACGTGTCGCCGGGCACAATAGAAGTGCATGCGACTTCCGCCGAGACCGGCTCGAACGAGACGATTGTAGACGCCAACGTGGAGGGGGAGCCGATTGAGATCGCCTTCAACGTCCGCTATCTGGTGGACGTGCTGAACGTGGTGAACACCGACAATGTGGTGCTGGAAACCAACGGCTCGGCGAGTCCGGGCGTGATCCGCGCCGCCGGGCGCGACGACTTCCTCAGTGTGATCATGCCGATGCACATCGGGCAGTAACAGCACGCCGCGCGTTTCGCGGCGCATCCGAATCCAAAACGCCGCCCAACTTGAGCGGCGTTTTTCAATCCTGCGCCGGAGGCCGGCTAAGAACCTGCGCCCCGCTTGAGCGCGCCCTCCACGTGGGCGGTAAGATCTTCCGGCGAAAGCGGCTTTGTCATGAACCCTTCGCCGAGGTCGCGCGCCCGCGCTGCATTCTCAGCCGTGTGCCACGCCGTCACAAATACCACCGGGGCTACCGTTACCGCGCGCAGCCGATCGTAGACAGCCCACCCATCGAGGCCGGACATCATGATGTCGAGCAGAACGACGTCGGGAGGCGTGCCTCTGGCAGCTTCCAGCGCTGCCTCGCCGTTCTTGACCACGGTAGGCTCATAGCCGGCCATCGCCGCCATTTGGCCTAATAGGGCCGCCATATCGGGATCGTCGTCAACGACAAGAACACGGGTCATTGCATCTCCTCGCGATCCTCACTCGATCTCCATCCCCACATTCCAACCAGCGGAACAAACCGTACCGGCGTCAGAATCCGACGACTGTTGCGGCTGCGCTGGCGGGTCCACAGTTGCAGTGTTTGGTTGCGGCGCGTGCCGACCGGTAACACCATGCGACCGTGTTCAGCAAGTTGCGCGAGCAACGGGCGTGGAACGCCCGGCGCGGCCGCCGGTACAAGTATGCAATCATAGGGCGCCTCTTGCGGCCAGCCGCGGCTGCCATCGCCCGTCCGAACGCTAACATTGTGTAGATCCAACTGTTTCAAGCTGTGCGCAGCTCTGCGCGCCAGCGCAGGCACGCACTCTACCGTAATCACCTGCCGCGCCAGCCGACCGAGAACTGCAGCCTGATATCCAGAACCTGTCCCGACCTCGAGCACTTTGTCCTCGGCGCGCACGCCTAGCACCGCCGTCATGAAAGCGACGATATACGGTTGCGAGATGGTCTGGCCAGAGCCGATGGGCAGCGGCATGTCCGCGTAGGCATGGTCCCAGTATTCCAGAGGGACAAACAAGTGGCGCGGAACACTGCGGACAGCCTCCAGCACCCGTTCATCCCGGATACCGCGTTGGACGAGCTGCTCGTCTATCATACGCTGCCGCATACCGGCAAAGCGGCTATCATCGAGGTCCATGCGCCTCATGCGATTGTAGCACGAAAGGCCCTCTCGCATTCTGGCGGGGGCTGGTTCT
>JBHHUI010000365.1:0-3985 GCA_046753805.1 Anaerolineales bacterium | reverse complement strand
TACACCGGCGTCGAGACCGTCGGCGCGACCGGCGGCATATACGACCTGGCTCTGAATACGGCTACCGCTGGCGTGGGCGGCGATGGCCGCGCGGATGCCATCGGCCTGGGCCGGCACCCGACGAACAGCCGCCTGCTCGACCTGGGGCTGAACGCGGTGCGCTACCTCGTGGGCGAGATCGCCGTCATCAAATCGCTCACCATTACCGGCTCGGCCGACGACGACACGCTGACCATAGACGACGTGAACGGGTTACCGACCTTCGCGGGCGCCATCCCCACGGCCGAGGACAACGCCAACATTATCGGCGAGCCCCACATCCTATTCGCGGGCGGCGCGGGCAACGACGCCCTCAACTACAAGCTGCAGCAGGTCGCTACAAACCTGACCTACGCCGTGGGCACTGGCCTGGGTGGGAGCAACGCCGGCTGGGGCGCAGTCGCCGGCATGGCCGAGGGTGAGATACTCACCGAATGGGGCCGCCTGGCGCAGCGCCTGTACTTCACCGGGCTGGAGCCGATCACGGTGACCGGCGCGCTGGGCGTCCCGCTCGGTCAGCTCGCCATCCTGGGCGACCGGGAGAATAACCTGGTCAAGGTGATGGACAAAGACCCGCTCAACCAGGCCGCCGGCTATACGCGCGTCGAGATCAGCACACTGAGCAATGACGCTCTGCTTGACCCCAACAGGCGCGACGACGATAGACGCCCACGGCATTTCTTCGAGACGCTCGACTTCGCCGCTGACGCCTTCACCAGTCTGCGCGTGAGGGGCCTGGCGGGGAACGACAGCATCGAGTTGTGGGGCTACGACCGCTTCGACCGCCGGTTGGGGAGCATCTCACTCGCTGGCGGCAGCGGGAATGACCGCTACGTGCTCCATAGCGGCTGGCGCGCCGTGACCGTCGTCGAAGGGGAAGACGCCGGGCGCGATACGCTGGACTTCACGCCCGCCAGCGCGCAACTCATCTTCACGCTCGGCGCGCCTCCGCCCGACTTTGCGCTTCCCCGCCGCGCGCGGGAGTCTCAGGGCGTGTTTGTCAGCGACGCCTTCGGCAACACGGTAGTCCACCTGGGCAACTTCATCGAGCATCTTATCGGCGGCGTGGGCGATGACCGCTTCATCTTCTCCGGCCCCGGCGTGCTATTGGCTGGCGGGCGCGGAACCATCGACGGCGGCGCGGGCCGCGACGTGATCGACTACCGCCTGTATGCCCGCTACAACACCGGCATCTTCAACGGACTTGGCCTGGCGCGGCCGGCGAACGTGGAGATCGTTCTGCTGCCGCCAGCCCCACCGCCACCACCGCCACCACCGCCTCATCTGCGGAGGCCAGCCTCGGTGCTTGATGAACTGTTTGATCGCTTTGGCGACCGCACGCTCGACGAGTTGGTTGGCCTGGTGAAGCGCGACGCCGGCACGCACCACGCGAACGGTACGCCGATCGAATTAGACGACAGCGCACCCACAGCAATTCAGACGCCGGAAGACAACCTGGTGCTGCTCTCCAGTGACAGCGGCGCTGCGGCCAGTGTGCGGGACGTGACGAACGACGACCTGGAGCATCTCGTCCCCTTCTACAAGGGTGCCGGCTTCATCAACCGGGACGAGCAGATCGAAACCTTCAGCTCTGACGCCGAATTCGTCACGGGCGTCACGGTAGACGTGTCTGATGGTAACGGGGCGATGGACAGCCTTTCCAACGGCGGAACGATGGCCGTCGTCTTCGAGGAAACCACCGATCCAGCTATGGTCGGTCGTGACATGGTCATCATGTGGTGGGATGCGGCGCTGGGTACCTGGCACGAGTTGGCGACCACCGTCACGGCCGACGGCCGCTATGTCGCCGTGACAAGCCTGACCGGAACCTTCGTGCTGGTGGCGCGGTAGACAAGATTCTTCCACTCGTTCCAACTCGAAAAGCATTTACAATAGACACACGCGCGCTATGCGTCTGCGCGCCATAACTGATGCTCCATAAAATCGTTCCTGCGCGCCTATTACGCACCATTCTCTTCGCCGTCGTAATGGTGTCGGTGGTTGCCGGACCGCTCATCGCGTGGCTGTCCGATCCGGGCGATTCGAAACCTCCAACTCCCACGCCCGTGGACCTGACATTCCAGCCAGGCGACCTGCCCGCGGACGCGATCGTGCCGGGGGACGAGTCGGCGCTCGAGCACTTTACGCGCGCTGCCGAGCATTTCGAGCAGGGCGACTTCTCGGCCGCCATCGACGAGTATTCACGCGCCCTGGAGATCGCGCCGTACCTCGCGCGCGCGTACACGGGCCGGGCAAACGCGTTCCTCGCGCTGGGCCGCTACGAGCAGGCCATCGACGACTTCACCTGGGCCATCCAGCTTGACACGCAGGACGCCCTGGCCTACCTTGGGCGCGCGAGCGTGTACCGCGAGCAGGGGGAACTTGAGCGCGCCGTGGACGACTACACACAAGTCATCGCGCTCGTACCCAACAGCGTCGACTTGTACAGCGCGCGGGGGCTTGTCTATGCCGAACTGGGCGACACTCAGCGCGCGCTGGCCGACTTTACGCAGGTCGTCGAACTCGATCCGCAAAATGCGGCCGGTTGGTACAACCGTGGCGTCATCTACGATAAGTCGGAATCATTTGAATTGGCAATCGCCGACTATACCCGGGCGATTGAAATCGACCCACTGGATGCGCGCACCTTCAATAACCGGGGCACGACTTATACCTTGCTGGGCGACATGGAGCGGGCGCTGGCGGATTTTTCGCAGGCGCTAAGGATCGATCCGGTTTTCGCGCGGGCGTACCTGAATCGCGCGCTGGTGTACGACGAACAGGGTGCAGTGCTGAAGGCCATCGCGGACTATTCCCAATACATCAACCTGGTCCCCAATGATGCTGCCGCCCTGTTCAATCGCGGATTGCTTTATACAAGTGCGGAAAGCTATGAACTCGCCCGCGCCGATTTCGATCAGGTTGTTCAATTGCGCCCGGATTTTGCGGCGGGCTACGACGCCCGCGCCCAGTTATTCGTGACGCTCGCGGACTGGGAGGCAGCGCTGGCCGACTTTACAAGGTTGTTAGAACTCAACCCGGCTGACGCGATTGGTTATTTCAACCGCGCGACTGTGTACGAAAGTCTGGAGCAATACGAAGAAGCGCTGGCGGACTTTACGCGATCGATTGAACTTGAACCGACCACTGAGGCGTTCAATGCCCGAGGCACAATCTATCTGCGCCGGGAAGAATATTCTGCTGCCATCGATGACTTCTCTTCCGCGATAGCTCAGGACGGCGAAAACTGGCGCGCCTTCCGCAATCGGGCCGAGGCCTACAAGTTTCAAGAAAAGTACGCGTTGGCATTGGACGACTTCGAGCAGCTGCTGGCCCTCCGGCCCGCCGATCCAGAGATCTATCTCAGCCGAGGCAACCTTTACTACTTGCTCGAGGATTTCGAGGCTGCGCTGCAGGACTTCAGCCACGTCCTGATCATCGAACCCGACCACGCACAGGGGGCCTATAACCGTGCCATCACCCATTACCAGTTAGAAAACTTCGAGCTTGCCCTTGCCGACGCGGAAGCAGTGGTCGCGATTGACCCGACAAATGCCGACGCCCACAATTTGCGCGGCCTGATCTACGCCGAACTGTCAGAATTTGATGCGGCCATCGCCGCCTTTGGAGAGGCCATGGCTCGCGCGCCGACATTTTCGCGTCCGTATTACAACCGGGCACTGATTTACCGGGCAATCGGCCGGCCGGGCGATGCCATTGCAGATTTGACTGTCTTTCTCAAGCTTGAAGAGGACCCGGGGTGGATCACTTTAGCTGAGGCCCAACTGCAGTCCCTACAAACCGAAATTGCAGGGAGCGACCGGGCGGTTCCATCGCAGGCGGACGTACACTTTAGTGATGGAAACGCATACTTCTTGGAGGGCGCGTTCGAAAAAGCAATTGCCGAATACGACCGGGCTATCGAATTGGAACCGGAGTTTCTTTC
>JBHHUI010000364.1:0-3985 GCA_046753805.1 Anaerolineales bacterium | reverse complement strand
CGAAGACGAGATTCATGACGTGACTCTTACGTTCCTTGCCGATGAGTTTGAGAGCTGTATGTGCCGGCCCAAACCCGCGGTTAATTGCCGCTGAGTTCTTATCTGAGTCAAACCCGACCCGGTTGAATGAACATCCCTCGTCGTCAGGCCGAGGGGACTGTTCTATGAACCCGGGGAGGCGTTGAAGTGTTGGCATTGGATGCCGAAATGAGCTAAGAAGGTCAAGCCGAAGAGAACCGGGCACAACGCCAGCCATACTTTGACCGGTAGAAACTGACGTTGCACCCTTTATGCCGAGGCACCCATCAAGTGTCGCATTGGCCGCCCTCATAATCCAGCCCTCATCGGCATTTTTTGCCGATGGTCACCGATGCGCGCTTATTCAACTGTGCCCGCTGCCACTGTCAGGTGGTGATTTGCCGATCGTGTGATCGCGGGCAGCGGTATTGCGCCGGCGGTTGTGCCGCAACCGCGCGCCGGGAATCCCGGCAACGCTCGCAACAGCGATACCGCCAGAGCCGTCAGGGCCGAACCTGCAATGCCCGTCGCCAGGCCCGGTATCGGGCCCGGCAACGAGAAAAAGTAACGCATCAGGGTTCCACCGCCGCGAGTGTCGCTGCTTTACTCGTGATCGGGACAGTGCGAAGCGTGGAAGGACCCACCGTGGCACCGAATGACGACATCGATGGCGAGATCCGCTGCCATTTTTGCCATTGCCGGTGTGATCCGTTCCTGCGCACGCACTGGTTACGGCCACCGCCGCGACACCGATAGGTCGAGAGATCGGCTTTGCCCGAGCGCGCCGGCTGCGGTGTGGGACGGATATGTCCGGCATTGATGGGGAGAACACAAGTTGACGATTGATCAGGACATGGAAGCAAAAATCCTGCGCTACCATTTTGTCGAGCAGTGGGGCGTGCATACCATCGCCGCACAACTGGGGATCCATCACTCGACCGTGGATCGGGTGCTGTCACAGGCGGGCTTGCCGAAAGCGGCCCGCGCCCGCGGCATCTCCATCATCGATCCGTATCTGCCGTTCATCCGCGACATGCTGGCGCGCTTCCCGCGGCTGACGGCAGCACGCCTGTATGCCATGGTACGCCAGCGGGGCTATCCCGGTGGCCCCAGTCACTTCCGTGCCCGCATCGCCGAGTTACGGCCACGACCGCCGGCGCAAGCGTATTTGCGTTTGAAGACGTTGCGTGGGGAACAGGGTCAGATCGACTGGGGTCACTTCGGCCATGTGCAGATCGGCCGGGCCAAACGACCGCTCATGGCATTCGTGATGGTGCTCTCCTGGAGCCGTCGGATCTTCCTGCGGTTTTATCTGAATCAGCGCATGGAGAACTTTCTGCGCGGACATGTCGCGGCCTTTACTGCACTCGAGTCATTGCCGCGTGTGCTTTTGTATGACAATCTGAAGTCGGCGGTGCTCGAGCGCCGCGGTGATGCCATCCAGTTCAACCCCATGCTGCTGTCGTTGGCAGCGCACTACCGGTTCGAACCGCGTCCCGTTGCGGTCGCGCGGGGAAATCAAAAGGGCCGCGTAGAGCGCGCCATACGGTATATCCGCGAAGGCTTCTTTGCCGGCCGGTCCTGGTGTGATCTTGACGATCTGAACGGGCAGGCGGACCAGTGGTGTGAAGGCGAGAGCGCCGCGCGTCCCTGTCCCGAAGACCCGTCGATCACCGTGGCCGAGGCCTTCGAACAAGAGCGGGCGCACTTGTTGGCGTTGCCGGAGCATCCCTTCGACACTGATGAACGCCAGCCCGTCTCGGCCGGCAAGACGCCGTATGTACGCTTCGATCTGAACGATTACTCGATCCCGCACACCCATGTGGGCCGGACCCTGACGGTGATCGCCTCGCTCACCCGGGTGCGCGTTGTCGACGGCATCGAGGTCATTGCCGAGCACCACCGCAGCTACGGCAAGGGCGAACAGATCGAGGTGGCCGCCCATATCGAGGCGCTGCGCCAGGCGAAACGACGGGCACACGACCACAGCAACCAGGATCGTCTGGCGCATGTGGCACCGAGCAGTCAGCAGCTGTTGCAACGGGCGGTTGATGAGCGCGGCCACCGGCCGGGGGCCGTCATTGCCCGGCTGCTGGAACTGCTCGATGAATACGGCGCCAGTGAACTCGAAGCGGCCATCGCCGAAGCGCTCATGCAGCAGGCGCCGCATCCGGACGGCGTGCGTCAGGTCCTCGAGCGCCGCCGCGAACAACGCCAACAGCCGCCGCCCTTGCCGATCGCGCTACCGGCCAACCCGAAAGTCCAGAACGCGCGGGTCCGGCCGGCGTCACTGGCCACCTACGATGCGCTCAATGCACCCCAATCCACATCAGCGGACGACAACGACCATGACCACTGACACACCCAGCGACACGACCACTGACACACTCGGCGAGTTGAAAGACCAGGCGCAGGCACTGAAGTTGTACGGCCTCGTCGCGCACTTCGATGAACTCGGCGATGCCGACCGGGCGCTGGTGAGCAAACTGCTGCAATGGGAAACCGGCGAGCGGCACCGGCGCGGCCTGCAGCGACGCCTGGCCAATGCGCACCTCGGCGCCTTCAAGACCCTGGCCGACTTCGACTGGGATTGGCCGGCGCAATGCGACCGTGATGCCGTCAGCGAACTGTTGCAACTCGAGTTCATCACCACCGCGACCAACATCGTCCTGATGGGGCCCAATGGCGTCGGCAAATCCACGCTCGCCAGGAACATCGTCTATGAGGCGGTCATGGCGGGCCACTCGGCGCGCTTCGTCGAGGCCTCGCACATGCTCGCCGATCTCGCCGCCCAGGACGGCGACCGGGCGCTGCGCCGCCGCATCCGACATTACGTCTCGCCGCAGGTGCTGGCCATCGACGAGGTCGGCTATCTCTCCTACGGCACCCGCCATGCCGACTTGCTGTTCGAGATCGTCAGCCGCCGCTACGAGACCAAGCCCACCATCGTGACGACCAACAAACCGTTCTCCGAGTGGGGCGAGGTGTTCCCCAATGCCGCCTGTGTGGTCTCGTTGGTTGACCGGCTGGTACATCATGCGGAAATCATCGTCATAGAAGGCGAATCCTGGCGCATGAAGGAAGCCAGGGAAACAGCCGCGAAGAAACAGCAACAGCGTAAGCGCAAACCACGAAAAGCGAAGTGAGGATCACATGACGATGAAATTGACGCAGCTGCGCACCTACTGGGACGCCGACGACGCTTACTGCGTCATCGCCTTCCTCGATGAGCTATGCGACACCCTGTGGGATATCTACGGCGATGAGATCATCGAAGCACAGCAGGCAGCGCATCTCGCCAGCAACCAAACGGAGCTCTCGTTCGACGATGACATCGAGTTTTGAAAGCATCTACCCGCGTTCAAACTCCGGTCGAGGTCAGCGGCATATAACCGCGGGTTTACACCGGCGTCAACAGCTCCCAGGTCTTGTCCGCGCCATCGTCGGTTCGCGCTACCGTGACGTTCGCCTTGCCGTAGATCGTGGCGCCGAGGTTGTCGTCGGCGGCCGCGAACAGGGGGGGAGCGATCCGAGCAGGAGCGGGCAAAGTGCGCGCAATGCGGTGCGGGCGATTCCGTTCATAACTGCTTCTCCCCTGGTCAGACGCGATGTGGTGGGTGTGCCCCCATTCGTGCCCCCGGGGACCTGCGCAGTATACCCAAAACGCGCCGTCTGGAACGCTTCGATCAGGGCTCGCGATGAGCGATTGGGCGGGAGATGGGGCGCCCGCTCCGAATCGGGCGCCGAGTAGGGTATTCTTACGCGAATTTTCCCGGCGGTGACGTGTCCATTGAAAACGCAGTTTCTGACCAAGAATGTCTCGGGTCCCTTCACCATCCCCTCGGGGATCGTCGCTACTACCATTCCGACCATCGAATACATCATCCGCCACATCCCGGCCGTGGGCGTGATCACGACGAAGAGCATAGGACCGGAGCCGCGACCCGGTAACCGCGAGCCGATCCTG
>JBHHUI010000363.1:0-3995 GCA_046753805.1 Anaerolineales bacterium | reverse complement strand
CGCCTACTCAGCTTGCGTTTTGGCTTCCAACTGCGTAACTCTTGATCAAACAACTTGACATTCTAGTTGCTAGAATGTACATTCCGTGGACAGCTACCTGTGAGGTTGCACGATGCAAATCAAAGAACTTGCCCGGGCGACGGGCGTGCAGGACAAAACTATCCGCTACTACGAATCAATCGGCGTGCTGCCTGAGCCGCAGCGGCAGCCGAACGGGTACCGCGACTACTCGGCGGCCGATGTGGAGCGTCTGAAGCTCGTCGCCGGGGCGCGCGGGTTGGATTTCACGCTGGACGACATCGGCGAAATTCTCGCCTTGCGCGATCGGCGCGAAGCGCCCTGCCGGGTCGTGCTGGAAATGCTGGCCCACAAGGCAGACGAGATCGCACAACGCATCGCGGATCTTAAGAAACTGGAAAAGCAATTGCGCGAGCTGCACGCGCTCGGCCTGACTTACCCGACAGACGACGTGGACGGGAAAAACTGCGTGTGCCACCTGGTCAGCGAAACTGCGCATGGTAACGGTGACGCCTGAACCAATCTACAAGCCCTACCGAAATAGGCCCGTTTTGCTCAAACCCCTTCTCCACGGCGCTTCGGGCGCCTGGGACGAAATTACGCTCGTCGCCGGCGGCGTGATCATTCTCGTGATCGTCTGGTGGCTCGAGGCGCGCGTTGCGCGCAAGGAATTCAAGTCCGGCGACTCAGCTCCTCCAGAAGACTGAATTTCGTCTGTTGACAAACTCTACTTAATTAGGGTAAAATCAATCCGAAATTTAGGAATGCCTAAATAAATTTGTGGTTGTGTCAAAATGAACGAGTTGCGGGCGACCGGTTTTTCGTTATCAGAGACCGCGGAAAATTACCTCAAGGCAATTTATCAATTGCGCCGGCCCGGGGAAAAAGTGTCCACTTCGGCGCTGGCGCAGCACTTCTGCGTGGCGCCAGCCTCGGCTACCGGCATGCTCAAGAAGCTTGCCCGGGAACGCCCGGCCCTTGTGGATTATGCGCCCCGCTATGGTGTATCTCTGACCGAGTTGGGCGAGAACGTCGCACTCGAGGTGGTGCGCCACCACCGGCTGCTCGAGAGTTACCTGCACGAGGCGCTTGGATACTCATGGGACGAGGTCCACGCGGAGGCCGAGCGGCTGGAGCACGTGATCTCCGAGCAATTCGAGGACCGCATTGCGAAGCATCTGGGAGAGCCTTCCTTTGACCCGCACGGCCACCCGATCCCGACCCGGGCGGGAGAGTGCGCCGACGCTCCGGGCGACTGCCTGTCCGGTCTCGAAGTTGGCCACAGCGGGCGCGTGACGCGCGTCGCAGCGGACGATAACCCCGCGATGCTGCGCTACCTGGCCGAGCTGGGCATCGTTCCCAATGCACGCATCACCGTCACAGCAAAAGCGCCCTTCGGCGGGCCGCTGCAAGTCCAGGTTGACGACGCGGAAGAATCGCATGCGCTCGGCGCGCGCGTCACCGACAGCGTATACATATTGATTGATTCCTGACCTGCAACAAAGGAATCGGAGAAATGAGCTTGTGAGCAGCCAGAATTCCCTCACCCGCAGAGATTTCATCAAAGCCGGGCTGGTTAGCGCCGCTGGATTGGCCGGAGCAGCTGCCACTGCCTATCGCCCCCCCGCCGAGGCCGGTGCTCGTCCGGCAACCCAAAACGATCACAGCAGCCACGATGGCATGGGTACGGTCGGCCGGGTGGATAACGAATTCAATGGTTTCGACCCGCACGCCATGCTTTCAGATTGGGCCACCGGCGAGGTGAGCAGCCTGGACAACGGCCAGACCCTGCGCAAATATCAGATCGTGGCGATAGACAAAGAGATTGAGGTAGCGCCCGGCGTCTTCTTTCCGGCCTGGGTCTACAATGGGCGTGTGCCCGGCCCCACCATCCGGGCAACGGAAGGCGACCGCGTCCATATCACCTTTACCAACGCAGGCTCGCATCCGCACACAATCCACTTCCACAGCATCCACAACGCCGCGATGGATGGCGTACCCAACGTCGGCGCGGGCATGATTATGCCGGGCGAAACGACCGTGTACGAATTCGACGCGTTCCCGATGGGCTGCCATCTCTACCACTGCCACGCCATCCCGCTAAAGCGCCACATCCACAAAGGACTCTATGGCGCATTCATTATCGATCCGGACCCGGAGAAATACAGCGGCGGCGAACACGAGGTCGCCATCAGCCGCAACCTGGGTCATCCGGGCTACGGCGCCGTCAACGAAATGGTGATGGTGATGAACGGCTTCGACACCAACTTTGACGGCGGCAATGAAATCTATGCCGTCAACAGCATTGCCTTCGCATACATGAACGCGCCCATCAAGATCAAGGCCAGCCAGCGACAGCGCTTATATTTAATCAATCTCACGGAGTTTGACCCCCTCAACTCGTTTCACCTGCACGCCAACTTCTTTGACTATTACGACCACGGCACCACACTGACGCCGACGCTCAAGACGGTCGATACGATCATGCAGTGCCAGGCGCAGCGCGGCATCCTCGAATTCTCATTCGAAGGGTTCGAATCGGGGCTGTACATGTTCCACGCCCACCAGAGCGAATTTGCCGAACTTGGCTGGATGGGATTTTTCGAAGTCGAGGCATAACCGGAGACCGAGATGACGACAAAAGAAGGACCTATCGCTTCCGGTCGCGGCTTGCCTTTGTGGGCTGCCTGGCTCATTCCACTGGTTTTGCTGGCAGGATTGATCGCTCTCTTCGTGAACACGAATCCCCTCCGGGTCACGAACGCCGACCTGCCGCCGGTCGAAGAACTGAGCTTTCAGCGCACCAACGTCACGGCAAACGGCTTTGAGGTACAGATAAGGAACGCCGGCCCGGACCCGATTACGGTTGCGCTGGTGCTCGTGGATGAAGCGTACTGGACATACCAAATCCGGCCTGACTTCACATTGAAACGGCTGCAGACGGCGACCATCAACATTGACTACCCCTGGGTGGAAACAGAGCCGCACGAGATTGTGATCATCACCTCCACTGGGACGACGTTCGCAAGCGAAGTCGCGCTTGCAGTTGAGACGCCCACCCCCGGCTTGAATGAGTTCCTGGCGTACGGGCTGGTGGGCGTTTACGTCGGCATTGTCCCGGTAGCATTGGGGCTGCTCTGGTTTCCTGCGCTGCGCCGGCTCGGGCGCAAAGGACTCGGGTTTGTGCTCGCGCTCACCGTCGGGCTGCTCGTGTTCCTGTTGGTGGACACATTACTGGAAGCGTTTGAATTGGGCGCGGCGCTGCCCGGTGTGTTCCAGGGCGTCCCGCTGGCACTGTTTGCGGCTGTGCTTTCCTGGTTGGCAATCGTCGCCATCGGCAGCCGGCAATCCGTGGCCGACCGCAGCTCGCCGCCGGGGCGCGCCTTTGTGGCATTGCTCATCGCGACCGGCATCGGTTTCCACAACCTCGGCGAGGGGCTCGTCGTCGGCGCAGCGTTTGCACTGGGCGAGGCCGCCCTCGGATCGTTTCTCGTGATCGGTTTTATTCTGCACAACATCACAGAAGGCGTCGGTATCGCCGCGCCGGTGATGCGCGACAAACCCAGGTTCGGCTGGTTTGTGGTCATGCTGCTCATCGCGGGCGCGCCGGCCGTCGTCGGAACGTGGATCGGCGGTTTTACCTTCTCGCCGCTGCTGGCCGTGTTGTTCCTGGGGATCGGCGCGGGCGCGATCTGGCAGGTGATCGTGGAGGTCGGGCTGCTCATGCGCCGCGATGCCGCGCGGGCGGGCGCGCCGCTCGTGAACTGGCTGAACGTGGGCGGCCTGCTGCTGGGGCTCGGCATCATGTACGGGACGGCATTCCTGGTGAAGTAGCTTCTTCCCCGGGGCGTCTTGACAACCCCTCACCCTCGCGTATAATTTAGAATAATTCTAATAAAGGAATTATTCTAAATTATGGCAGATTCATCCGATAGCCCGCAGCTCGCCGATCAGTTGCGGGCGGCCGGCTTGCGCGT
>JBHHUI010000362.1:0-4012 GCA_046753805.1 Anaerolineales bacterium | reverse complement strand
CATGGTCTACAACTTCTCGCTGCCGCCGCTCGTGCTGCATGCTTTTCATGTCGGCGACGCGACCAAGCTTTCGCGCTGGGCCGAGACGCTCACGCTCCCCTCAGATCATGTGACATTCTTTAATTTTCTGGCCTCTCACGACGGCATCGGCCTCATGCCGGCGCGCGGTATCCTGAGTGAGGTGGAGATCGACGCTATCGCGCAGCGCGCGCAGGCGCTCGGCGGCCACGTCTCGTTCAAGACCAACCCGGACGGCTCGCAAACCGCTTACGAACTGAACATCAATTATCTCGATGCATTGGGGAACCCGGACGCGCCGGATGAAGATCCAGATACGGTCGCGCGACGCTTCCTGGCCTCCCAGGCAATCATGCTGGCGCTGCGCGGCGTGCCCGGCATCTACTTTCACAGCCTGTTCGGCTCGCGTGGGTGGCCTGACGGCATCGCGCAGACCGGGCGCTACCGCACCATTAACAGGGAGAAATTGCAGCGCGGCCCACTAGAAAGCGAACTGGCTGACCCGACCGCACTGCGCAATAAGGTGTTCTACCCCTATCTGGGTATGCTTAAAAAACGCGCAGCCGAGAAGAGCTTTCACCCCAACGGCGGGCAGCGGATCGTGCATTGCCACCCGGCAATCTTCGCCGTTCTCCGCAGCGCGCCCGATGGTCAAGAACACACGCTCTGCTTTCACAATGTTTCCAGTGAATCGCAGTCGGTCGCCGTGCAACTTAACGAGTTGCCGCTCCGGCCGGGAGCCACACTGACCGACCTCATTACCGGACAGCTCTACCACCCGCACAACGGCGAACTAGACCTATCCCTCGCGCCGTATCAGGCGCTCTGGCTGCGTTCGCCCCCCTAACGGGAACCAAGCTCCTCCGAACCATTCGCTCCCCAGGATTGGGGGGCCGAGAGCTAGAAAACTGAGTCGGAAAGGCAAACTTGCTGTGAATTCAAGAAACAAAACCACATCGCGCATTCGCGGCACGACACCGGAAATAGAAGCTGCGGCCCGGCGGTTGCGTAGCAATATGACGCCAGCATAAAAGAAGCTGTGGCAGGCTCTCAAGGGTAAGAAGTTGGGTGGCCTGAAGTTCCGCGCGCAGCATCCCGTAGGCCCGTTCATCCTAGACTTCTATTGCCCGGCGTACAAGCTGGTGATCGAGCTGGACGGCGGCGTGCATGAGAAACAGGCGGAGTATGACGAGGCTCGGACACGGCATCTGAATGAGTACAACTACCGGGTAATTCGCTTCCGTAACGAGGAAGTTCTGGAGGATCTGCCATCTGTGTTGGTGCGGATTCTGGAAGCAGTACCAGGTTCGCCCCCCTAACCCCCCAATCCTGGGGGGAGTACAGTTCCCCCAGGATTGGGGGGCGGGGGGGCGTTTCAGGCGCTACGGAGGCCGTTTTTACTGCCAAGTTGAGTAGTCGCGACCATGATTAACCAACCTCCACCCTCCACCTGGGTTGTCATCCCCACCTACTGGGGGCCGGCCGGCGGAGCCTTGTACGACCATCCCACGCCGCTGCGCGGCGAGAGCACCCTGCCCACCCTGCTCGATAGCCTGGCTGCGCAGCAGAACGCGCCGGAGTTTTCCGTGCTCGTGCTCGTCTCGGCCGTCGGACCTGAGTGGGAGGCGTCGGCGACGGCGCGCGTCCGGCAGTTGCTCGCCCCTTACAAAGACCGATTGAGATTGGCTTTGGCGGATGTCCAGACAGCTCGCGCCCTCGGTGACTGTCTCGCGGCAGCCGGATTCGACATCGAACTTACCGGGATGCGAGGCTACGCGACGGTGCGCAATATGCAGCTTCTCGTTCCGGCTGCGCTGGGCGCGGAGGCGATCATCGCGCTCGACGACGACGAGGTGGTCGCGCCGGGCTTTGTCCGCGCCGCCATGGAGTTCATCGGCGCGCAGCACGATGGGCAGCAAATCGTCGGCATCGCCGGACTGTACGCCGACGCCCAGGGCGAAATCCTGCTCCCGGAACCCCGGTCCGCCGACAACCTGCTCCTGGACAAAGCCATATTCATGAACCAGGCCTTCAGACAGTTTCTGGACGGCCCCGACCGATTGAGCGCGACTCCGATGGCGTTGGGCGGCAACATGGTCTTCCACCGGGATTTGTTCACGCGCATCGGCTTTGATCCCGGCATTACACGCGGGGAAGACATCGACTACCTGATCAACGCGCGGCTGGCGGGGGTTTCATTTCTTCTCGACCGAGAACTCATCATTACGCACCTGCCGCCGCGTCACTACGAGTCGCCGGCCTATGGCAAAATGCGCCAGGATGTGCTGCGCTTTGTATACGAGCGCGAGAAGCTCAGGATAGGAGGGCTGGGCGCAGAGGCATTCGACCCGTATCCGGGCCGCCTGTTACGCGACGAGCTGCTCGAACACGCCCTGGCCGCGCTGGAGGCTACGGCCACCCCCGAGCTGGCGGCGCAATTCGGCGCCCCATCGACGCTTCTAGCCGAGGCACAACAGCACGCACAGCAGATGGCGCCACGCTACCGTGAGTTTGCGGAACGCTGGCCGAGGATGATGGAGGCCGTGATAGGAGATGGCATGTTGCAGGAGAAGCTCCTGCGGGGAGCAGAGTTGCCGGCGCCGCCGAGGGCTAAGACACGCATGGGTTATTCTTCTGATGTATACGATTAAGGACAGAACAGGCCGGCGGGCAGCCAAACAGGCCCCTCCGGCCAAAGAGGGAACACAGGAGTAGATCCTGTTGGCGAATTCGAGTGCACGCATCACAGCCAGGCGGTGCCGGAGAATTGAATCCAGTTTTCCATGTCGTTCCCGCGAAAGCGGGAACCCAGAACAGCATCTATCGAGCTGGATGCCCGCCTTGCGACCCAGAGGCAACCATAGAAAGGGCCCAGACGATCAAAAAGGCCGCCCTGGCACCCGCCCTTCAGCGCAAGATCACCGTGTGGCTGCCCAGGCCGAGCGAATGGAAATGCAAGCCCGGCAAGAACTCGCTCAGAAAAGACCCGCCGAGACACAAATCTACGGCCAGGCTGGCCAAAGTGCACCCGCAGAGTCAGAACCCGCCATTTTCGACCTCGCTATCTGACATGCTCACCACATGATTTTCTGTTGACCCTCTACCTCCCACGTTGCCATGATTTCGCGGTTGACCGGTACCACGCCGAGAAACGTCGCGCGCCAATCTTCGTTCAATCTGTCTGCCTGAGCCAACGTGATGGCGCGACCTTTATCCAACCAGCGCTGGGCGTCAGCCGACGCCCCCATCGCACGCAGGACGCGGAAGTGATAGAGATAGACTTGCTGGACTTCGAGAAACGTTCCCACGCCGGACTCAACTGACTCCAACGCCGCTCTCGAATGTGTCAGCGCCGTGTCCAATTCCCCCAATCCTAGGTGAGCAAGGCCCATGTAAGCGCGAGTCAGCACTGCCGCCCCGGTATCAAGTTCGGCGAACAGCCCCAGCGCGCGCGACAATTGTTGGCTGGCAGCATTGAAATCGCTATTGGCTAGATGCACCTGGCCGAGGCCTAAAAGCGCGTGGGCTTCGATCAGCGGGATGTGATGCTCGGTTGCCAAGGAGAAGGCCGATGCATAAGATTCGCGCGCCTGGTCTGGCTGTCCCAGCTCCAGGGCCAGCCTTCCCAGGTTGAGATGAGTCCAACCCTGGATTTGAGCATGCTCCACTTCCACGCTAATCCGCAAAGCCTCGTCCAGAGCTGCTGCAGCTAATTCATACTGCCCCAGGGCGCGATAAAGGCTCGCCAGCGGGTTTAGGTAACCGGCCACGTCTTGCCGTAAGCCCGCCGCCCGGAAAAGCGCCAGGCACTCCCGGTAATTCTCGACGGCGGCCGTATATTCACCCCACTCCGCGCGTAAAATGGCAATATGCCCGAGATTATGCGCTTCAGCCCCCTGATTGCCGATGGCGCGCGCCAGTTTCCGGCTCTCTGCAAACAGGTTGAAAGCCTGCCGGGGGTCGCCCTCCACGTCCCGGATGGAGATAGCCAGCA
>JBHHUI010000361.1:0-4013 GCA_046753805.1 Anaerolineales bacterium | reverse complement strand
CTGCTCCACCCAGTCGCGGCGCCTGGACGCGGTCCGCTTCATCGGCTGACTTTTTCAGTGGAGTCATGGATGAATCGATCATAATTCAGAATGATTCTTTGATTAGAATTATTCTAAATTATAAGCGGCGGGGCGAGGATGTCAAGACGCCCATCGTAATCAACCCGCCTGGACTGGCGCGCCCATGCGAGTGGAACTCTTCGGCGCTTACCACGCGCTCCGCGTTCGCGCAGCGACGGTGGCCATGCAGGAACAGTTCGGACGCACCGTTGAGTTTCCGACCAAAGAATTTTGCTTCGGGATAATATTGTGGTAACGTCTGCACTTGAAAGTTTGGAAATGAGAAGGAGATCGCCAATGAGAGAATCTACCAACGTGGGTCGTGGACCGTTGTTGCTATCCCTACGAGGGGGGGCTATCATCTTGCTCCTGCTGACGGGATGCAGCGCGCTGCGCCGCGCCCGGCGGGCTGTCTCGCCTTCCTCAAGCTCGCCGCCGACGATTGTGGTACCGATCAACACCCCGACATCCCTGCCTCCCACGGGATTGCCGGCTGAGGCTGCTCCCACTGCGCCTCCCACGGAAGCGCCGGCCGAAACCCCAACTACCACGCCGCCGACGGAAGTTCCGGCGGCAACGCCAACCACCGCGGCTGAAGTTCAGCCGGCAGTCACGCCGACGCTCCCACCTCTTGACAACATGACGTTCGTGGAGAAAAACAACCTTTATCTCGACTTGCTGGCTGCCCGGCAGGCTGAAGGGGCCGATACGACGGCAGCAGACGAACTCTACGTGCTGGCGGTGGAAGCGATGTTCCAGGGGGATACAGCCACGGCCGATCAGCGTCTGGAAGAGGCTATTCTTTCCCTTATCATGCCCGGAGGCGATACATGATCAGGAAGACTTTACTGCTGACCACAGCGATGCTTGCCCTTGCGCTTGCTTTTGCCATCGCGCTGGCCGTTCCGCAGACCGCTATTGCCCAGTCGGGCGGGGGTGAGGGTATGCTAACCGCCTCCGGAGATGGCCTGGCGGGGCTGCGCGGCGAGGGCACGATCGTGATCTCAGGCAACGGTTTGCTGTGGATTCGCGACCACGCTGGAGACGCCAGCATCGAGGTGACTGGCGCCGGCGTCAAGCAGGTTCTGCCCAGTGGATGGATCCGCTATGCTGGTTTTAACGGCACAGCCGAGGTGACCGGCAGTAAGATCACCGTCGCCCTTTCCGGCTTCAACATCCAGTTGCAAGCCACGGGTAGCGGCAAGTTCCTGTTGCGTGGGAACGGCACTTACAGCATCGGAAAGTACACCGGCGTGTGGACGGCAGAGGCGCAGGTTCTGAGTCTGCCCTAAACGACTCCTTGACTTCAACTACCGGCGGCAAATACCCGCAGGGTACTGTCTCCATATCCCGCAACGATGTAGCGTGCGTCGTCTGAGACGGCGACGGTGATCACGCCCCGGTGGTTGTGATTGTATTCGTAGGGGTAGGCAACGGTTCCCTGGTCGCGGAGGTCGGGGGAGCGTGTTTGCCAGAGCACTGCGCCGTCGCGGTTGTAGAGCGTCACGTACCCGTCTTGCCCGAGATCGCCCGCGCTGCCGACGAGGATGAACTCGCCGTCGGGCGTCATATCAAGGGCGTTGTGACCCTGGAGGTTGCCGGGCAGCCGGCGCTGCCAGAGCAGATCGCCGCCGCTTTCGTAGACCTTCACCCAACCGCTGACCGTGCCGACGGCGACCCGGCTCCCATCGGCCGACATGCTGTTCGCGCCCGCCGTGACCACGTGCGTACCAATGCGCCGCCGCCAGCGCAGCGCCCCCTGCGCGTCGAAGCTGAGAAGCTCGCGGTTCTTGCCGGCGGCGTATACGTTGTAGTCGGCGTCCATTTCAAACACCATCGGGAATTCGCCGGTGCTGGCTTGCCAGCGTCAGGGCCATCGAAATAACCAGAATGTCATGAGGCAGAGCTAATCGTCCCATGGCGGTCTGCTCCTGTGTGCAAGGCGGCGACAGAGGTAGTGAACGGCGTCGAGACGACGCCCCCAACGGTCCCGCTCATTGGGTGAAGTCAAACTGTGGAAGCGCGTCGCCTGCTGCGAAATAATCGATGACAGTGCTCACGCCGCCGACGACGCCCAGGCGCAGCTCAACAGGTTGACTGATGTTCACGAACAGGACTTTGCCGTCGTCGACCCAAACCAGGGCCCCCGCCTGAGTTGTCACGTCGGTGAGCGGCAGCGGAGCGGCTCCGACCTGGCCCAGCATCGGCGGCGAGTCGCCGACCGAGTAGGCAAAGCGCTGCGAGTCGGGCGCCCATCCGTGAAATTTCAACAGCTGCCCGGTCACATAAACCACGTCGTTCGAGCCGTCTACATCAGCGAGGTGCAACTCATTCGCGCCCCCACCGGCGTCATGTAGATAGGCGAAGCGATTCAGGTCCGGCGAAATCGGGTGGCCGCTGCCCTGGGAGAAATAAAACGGCGACACCGGGAAGCTGCCCAGCGGCGTGGCTGGCGAGCCATCCGAGGGAATGTGCCAGAGGGTCGTGTCCGGCGGCGGTTCGGCCAGGGGATCTTCAGGGGGAATCATGACGCGCAGCGCGCCGCCATCAAGCGCCCACCGTGGCCGAGCATGGTACGCGTACTCGCTATAAGTGATCACAACTTCATACTGAAGTATGTCCGGCAACAGATTACTGCCGTCTGCAGCCATCAGGCTGATGCTGTTCGGTGTCGAGAGGGCGATCTGGCCGCCGTCGGGCGAGTAGAGAAACTCGCCTGCCATCCCCGGCTCGTAGACAAAATCGTCGCCGCTGCCCGCTGCGCCCGGCGGGAGCAGTTGTGATTTTTCCAGTGTGTCGGCGTTGACCAGGTTTAAATCACCTCTCTGCATCAGCCCCGGGCCATCGAACACGTAGCGGGTGTTGTAGGCCAGCAAGCGCCGGCCCGGCGCCCACGCGATCTTGTGGGGGACCACGGCCAGCGCGCCCGGAAGGTCGAGTTCGGCCGCAAATTCCTGCTGGCTCACCAGCAGCCGTTCGTTCGTGCCGTTGCTGTTGATTGCCCAGATTTCATTGTGGGCGGAGTCGATACTGCGGACGAACACGACGACTGAAGCATCGTCAGACAGCAACACATCCACGGCGTCCCCATTGAACGTCAGTTGATTGGGCACGCCGCCCTCCGTCCATAGAAAGATGTCGCCATCTACAATGTAGACCACGTGAACAAACTCCGGAAGCGGGAGCGGAGTTGGCGATGCGGGAGCGGAAGTGGCAGCGACTGAAGTCGGAACCGCCATCGTGGGCGACGCCAACGGCGCGACAGTATCCGAGGGAAGCGGGGAGCTTTCCACGGGCGGCAGCGCGGTTGGCGCGAAGGCGGTCAGGGTCGCCACGACCGCCGCGTTTACATCCACTGTAGGCAGCGGTGAGGACGGGACCGGCGCGTTGCAGGCGAGCATTGCGAGCAGCAACACGCAGACCACACCTATGACTGGCTTGAGTTGAGTCGGCATTGGCATTAGTCCGTCACGACGTGCACATTGTACAACCGCTCGCGCCCGCCGTGCTCGAGGGTGGGTTGATGAGAGGAATGGCTCCCTGTTGCAGTGCCCAATCCACGCGGCTGCTCATCAGGCTGCGGGCAGCCGCGTCTTCCGCCCACCACAGCAGCCCGTAATGGAAGCGCACCAGACGGCCCCGCATGTTGAGCAGTTCTTGCAAGTCGTTCAACGATTGCGCGCTCTGCTCGAGGCCGTTGAGGTTGATATGTCCGCCGGTGATATGGCTCAGGTCGCCCTGGTTGCTGTTGACTTTCACATTCTCGCTGACTTCAACGGCAACAGGGAAAAGGGCGTTTTGGGCGCGCCGATCAACAGTTTTATGGGTGTTGAAAATTGCTAGTTCTCCGGAATTTGTGGTTTGAGACGAAAGTGAGGCAATATTGGCAAAACCCTTCCAGGAGTTGAGCCAATATGCCTCCCCGCAAGTGTAGCAAGGAACGTGAGCAAGTC
>JBHHUI010000360.1:0-4017 GCA_046753805.1 Anaerolineales bacterium | reverse complement strand
CTGTCCGGCGTGATTGGAAGACATACCCACCGCGCGGCCGAGGCAGAACAGCGCGGTGAGATAGAGGCGGCGACCCGGTTGCGCGATGAGGCGCAGGCAAACCGGGCGGCCGCGGATTCGATGAGCGCATACTTCGCAAGCGCTTATCTGCTTGATGAAAACAGTTTTGACGAGGAGACCTTCGTCGCCGACGTACTCCAGTTCGAGCAAAGCGTCAACGACCTGGACCCGACGGATGACGTTAGCAAGGCCGAGGTCTTTCTCAACCGTGGCGCGCTGATTTCGGCCAGCGTGGCGGGCATGACCGTTTCGCTGTTTCTCCTGATCCTGGCGCAAATCTCCAAACGCAAGATTCGGTACGTGTGGTATGCCGCCGGGATGTTCGTGGGCGTATGTGGGCTGATCGCAGTCATAGGGATCGAAATCGCACGTGTGCTGGAATTGCTTTAGGTATGGATACCATGGACGAGACTCTCGCGCCTGAAAAACCGGCAGCGCCGCCGTCCGAAGTGCAGTCGGCCTCGCAGACGCGCTTCGATAATATTGTGACCATCCTGATGGCGTTGGTCACCGTATGGGGCGCGTTTGTTGCCGTGCTGGAGAACACAGCTTCCAATCGCGAGGAAACCGCCGCCATCGAGGCGCAGGCCGTCGCGGTGGAATCACTGGGCAAGTTTATCCGCGCCGACCAGCGCTCCGCCTTCGGACTGGATGTCGTTTCCGCGTGGGATGCGGCCGGCAACCGCGCCGCGCAGGCCCAGGCTGGGGTGGACGCCGCCCGGCTGCGTGGGGAAAGCAATCGCATTAATGCGCTGGAGCAGACCGCCGCGCGCTGGCTGCGGGTGCAGCAGGAGCTTGCCGGGCTGACGCCGCTGCTGACGGCGGAGTATAGCAAAGACTCCGTTGCCTACCAGGAAACCCTGCGCCGCGACGCTTATCTCGCCTACGAACATCAACAGGCCGCGCTGGAGGCAACCGAGGCTTTCGGGAATAAGGCAGACTCCTATACGGCGGTGATCACCGCGCTGGCCGTGGTGCTTTTCTTGCTGGGTTTGTCGCTTACGATGACCAACTGGTTGCGCAACATCTTTGTGGGTGTGGGGATGTCGCTCGCCGCCGCCTCCGTGATCTGGGTGGCCATCGTCGCGCTGCGGCCGGTGCGCGTGACGCCGGAGAGCGCCATGCAGTATTATGTCGACGGCCTTGTGGCGAGCAACCAGGCGCAGTTCTCCACCGATCCGGTGCGGGCTGCCGACGAGGAAGTGCTGGCGCTGCAGGCGTTTGACGCTGCGATTGCAGAGTACGATCGCTACGCGAACGCTTATTTGGGACGCGGATATACGTTGCTGGGTGAGCGGCTGCGGGATGCCGACCGGGAACGCAATGCGCGCGCCGCCGCCGACATTCAGCGCGCAATCGATCTCGGCGTCGTGAACTCGGTTTCGTACACCAATCTGAGCTGGGCGCATATTCTGTCGGGCGACTATGAGGAGGCGGTGACCGCCGCGCAGGCGGCGATGAGCATCAACCCGCAGGAATGTGTGGCGATTTACAACCTGGGGTGGGCGCAGCTCGCCCTCAACCAGTCGCTGAAGGCAGCGGAAGCATATGCCGCCGCGCTGGATTGCACGCTGGTGCAGTCACCCAATAACCAGGATTGGTTGTTCAATGCCGGCATTGTCGATCTGCACGATATGGCGCTTGTCTTGCCCAAACAGGACAACTTCGACACGGTGCTGGAAAACCTCAAAGAGGCTTCCGCCAGCATCGATCTGATTGGCAAGCCGGTGCCACAGCAGACCAACGCCGTGGTTGACAATATCCGGTTTGCGTCCGAGGTGACCGCCGACGATCAGCCGGTGGAGCTCCGCAATCGTTTTCCCGGCGGCACGTCAGTGGTGTACACGTTCTTCGACTTTGAGCGCGTGGATACCGGCAGCGCGTGGATGGTGCGCTGGTATCGCGACGGCGACCGCTATGACTGGTTCGTCGATGCGGACTGGCAATATGGCGCGTCCGGCGCCACATGGGTTTCGCTGTTCGGCTCACCGCTGCCGGAGGGGGAGTATGTCGCCGAGGTTTACATCGGCGGCAACTTGCTCGGGTCCGGACGCTTCTTTGTCGAGGCTGGATCGGGCGGTCAGCTGGAGAAATTCGAGTCGGAGTTTTTCGGCGTCGCAATGAATTATCCGTCTGATTGGAGTCCGGTCGAGGAGGCCACGGACGACGGATACTTGTACTTTGCGCCCGAAGGCGACGACACTCGCTATTGGCTGTATTTCTCGCTGCCATGGGATGGCGACAGCCAGTCGCTGCTCGAAACAGGCATGGACGTGTGGCGCGAAGACTTCCCCGATATCGGCTACAGACCGGCGACCGATTGGGTGTTGGCGGGTATCCCCAGCGGCCGGGTGGTGTTGGCCGGTTATACAGAACCGGGCGGCGTGACCGTGCAGGCGATGCTGATGAGCGCAGTCGATGCCGCCGGACAGGGGCATTTCGTCGTCGTGCAGGCGCCGGAGAACGATTTCGACAACACTTTCGACGAGTTCTTCCGACCGATGTTGGACAGCCTGGAGATTCTACGTTAAGCCCGGATCAACTGATCAACACGGCACGCGCCGGCGCGCCGTCCGCGCCCGCAATCTTGAGCGGCAGGCACACCAGTTGATACTCGCCGGCTGCGACGCCGGAGAAGTCCAACCCCTCTACGATCACAATCTGGGCCGTGAGCAGCGCGACATGGGTGGTAATCGTCGCGTCGTAGGCGCTCACAGATAGGTAGTCCACGCCGACGAGTTGAATCCCGTGCGCGACCAACCAGCGCGCGCCGCTCTCGTCCACGCCCACGTAATTGGTTCGGAATTCGGTTTCGCCCCGCGCCCACAGGTCGGAGTTGCGCGTCTTGAACAGCAACCGTCTGACGCCCACCGGCAGAGAGAGCGCTTCCAGCTCTGCTGCGCCAATCGACTCCGCCGGCTGCATTTCTACCACTGTGGCCGGCCCCATCAGCAGGTTGAGATCGAGTTCGTCCACGGCGGCGCCATCAGCCACGAAGTGCCGGGGCGCATCGACGTGCGTGCCGGTGTGCAGGCTCCCGGACCAGCGCGTCACGTTCAGTTCGTCGCCGTGCGCCATATCGAGGAACCGATCGAATGTGGGTCTTGGGTCGCCGGGCCAGGTAGGCAGCGCCGGGCTGAGTGTGAGTGAAATGTCGTGGATGATCATTGCGGCGCGCACGTTGGTATCCCCCGTCCGGCGGGTCTCCTCGTTGGCGGCTGCGAAGTCCGAGAGTGCGTCGTCAGGCTCGGGCATGGGGCCTCCTGGTTTCAACTACTCGCCGCGCTGGATCGTGATCAGCACCGAGCCGGCGTATTCTGCGCCATCCGCGTCGGTGCAGCGCGGGCTGCGGATGTCGGTGATGGGGGGTGTGCGGCTGCCTACTTGCACGCTGTAGGCTTCCTCCGCATCCATCGTGAAATCACCGTACCCGGCGCTGATTTCGGGTTTCAGCCCGGTATAGAACGTGTCCTCGCCTGTCGGCCACGAGACCACGACCAGCACCCCCGGCAGGGGATCACCCAGTGCATTGACAATCTCTACCTGTAATTGCGGGGCGTCCGGTCTCGGATCGCAATTGTCCTCCTGCGAAACAAACAGGTAATCAAAAACAGGCGTAGCGGTCGGCGATGGGACCGCAGTCGCTTCTGGTTGGGCTGCTTCCAGCGTGGGCGTTGCGGGCGCAGCTGCAGGAACGGGTGTGGCGGTCGGCGCGGGCGCGGGCGGCGCGCTGGTCACTGGTTCGAGCGCCACTCCCAGCGCAAACGCCAGTTCGCCGAGCCAGGCCACCACCTGTTCATCGCGCTGCTGAGCAGCCGCGCGCTGTGCCAGCGCGGTGACGGTCTCTGCCGGGTCGGCCAGCGCCAGCGCCGTCAGCCTGTTCTGCGCGCGACTCAGGTCGCCCGTCGCGTGATAGGAGGCCGCCGTCATGATGATGTACTGTTCCTGGTAATCGGC
>JBHHUI010000359.1:0-4019 GCA_046753805.1 Anaerolineales bacterium | reverse complement strand
CAGGCGGTCTACGACTTCATCGAGATGCGCAGGCGCGGGCGGCCGCCGAAGTCTGTTCTTGCGGCCACATCTGCCTGACTACGGTTGTTTGCAGAGGTACCGGCACCAGTAGAACCAGATATAATTGTAATGATGATTAGACCCGGCCGGCATTAACCTCGCACGAGTTCATCGGAAAGTAGGAGCGGCAATGGATGTAAATTCTCGTCGACGTGTGATGACGATGTTGATCGGCTATCGATGGCTCAGTCTACTGCCGCCTCTGGTTTTTCTGGTCGTTGATCAACCGCCCTCGATTTTGCACGTCAGTATCCTGCTGACGATGATCGCCCTGAACACGATTGTGAGCGTATTTAGCCGTCCGTTGAATCGTGTGCTGCTCCGCATTCCGTATTTACTCGGACTGGAATTGGCCGCCATGGCTGCGTTGTTGGCGCTGACCAACGGCCCACGCAGTCCGTATGGACTGCTGGCGCTGGCGCCACTGTTGGCGGGAGCGTTCTTTTTCCAACTGCGCGGCGCGTTGCTGGCAACTACCGCGTTTGTCCCCCTCTATGTGGGCGCCCAATTGCTGCTGGTCGAACCTGGCGCGACGGCCTGGGACGCGGTTTGGTTGCAGGTTGCTGGATTGTACGTGATGGCCACAACTTTCGGCTATGCATCGCTGCTTCTGGCGCAACTGCGCCAGACACGGGACGTCACCGCGCAAGCCCACCGCGATCTGGAAGTGATACACGATCTCACTTTATCGTTGCAGAACGCGGCCGATGTAAATGAAGTCGAGGAGCGGGTATTGCAGGCGGTCACGTCCGATCTCGGTTATAAGCGCGCGGTTGTGGGGCTGGTCGATCAGAATGAAGGTGTGGTTACGGCCTGGCTGGGGCGCGCCCGTGACGGGCACGCCTTTCTCGGCGGCGGGTTGCCACATCCGGCGCGCGTGCCCATCACGCGAGAAGCCGGACTGATTTCGCAATCGCTGCTGGATGGACGCGTGCAGCTAAATGCCGCGCCACCCCTGACGACGAACGAGTACATTAGCGCGCATCTTGGCATGCAAAGCTGCCATGTCTTTCCGCTGCAATTGCGCGATCATGTCGTCGGCGTGCTGCTCGTCAATGCCGACGGAGATGGGAACGATCCCGCCCGACTGCGCTCACTCAAATCCATCACCAGCCAGGCTGCAGTCGCGGTGGGCACGACGATGCTTTGCATTGATCGGGCCCAGCGCCTGGCCGTGCAGGACGAACGCATCCGCATCGCACATGAGATTCACGATACCGTTTCGCAGTCGCTATTCGGGATGAGCTACGCTCTCAACGCCTGCAGCCGAATGCTGCCGACGAAGCCAGACAAAGTTCAGACTGAACTGACGCGCCTCGCAGACCTGGCAGAGAGCGCCCGCGCCCAGCTGCGTCAGTCGATTATGGACCTCTGGCCGTCACAGATCACGACAGAAAGTTTCAGCCGCGATCTAAAGAAATATGTCCACGAACATTGTCAGGGCGACCCGCCTAAACTGGGCCTCACCTTAAATGGAGATTTCAAACGATTGTCCGCCGGAGCGCGACGGAGCCTGTATCGAATTGCGCAGGAGGCGGTGGCAAACATTACTCAACATGCCGCAGCCCGCTGGGCTTCCATCTGCCTGAGCATAGGGGAAGATGAAGTGACGTTGAAAATCCGTGACGACGGGCGCGGTTTCGAACCTAAATTGGCGCTGGCCCGCGAGCGCAATCGTGAGCATTTTGGTTTACATGGAATCGTCGAGCGCGCCGAGGCCTTCGGCGGCAAGTGCGAGTTTTCGAGCCGGCCCGGCGCGGGTTCGACTGTGCTGGTAACGATCCCCATCTGAGATTATCATTGTCCACAATTCGTGTTTTGGTTGCCGATGACCACGAGGTCGTACGGCGCGGGCTTGTCATGGTGTTGGATTTGGAACCCGATATCGAGGTCGTTGCCGAGGCGAGCAATGGGCAGGAAGCTGTTGAGCTAGTCGGTCGGGAAGTGCCGGATGTGGCGATCCTCGATATGAGCATGCCTAAATGGGATGGTCCTCAAGCAGCTCGTCTGATTAAGGATCGCTACCCGGATGTGCGCGTGATGATGCTGAGTGGTGTGGAAATTGATGCCCTCGTGTTCGACACGATCGAGGCGGGTGTGGACGGCTATGTGCTAAAAGACGCAAGTCCGGCGGAGCTTAGCCGTGCCATCCGGACCGTGGCTGAAGGGCAGCGCTATATCCACGCCGCAGTTACGCATGCGCTCATAGAGCGCACTGGCGCCGTAAAAGGGGATCGGAAGGCGCAGATCGACTTATCACGCCGTGAAATGGATGTGCTCCGTTTGCTTGCTTCGGCGGCCACATATCGAGAGATCGGCGAGCAGCTGTATATTACTGAAGAAACCGTCCGCAGCCATGTAAAGCGCATTCTGGCCAAGCTTGGCCAGCCAAACCGCACGCAGGCCGTCGTTGCAGCCCTCCGGGCCGGCTTGATTACACTTGATTAATCTATCGCGCCGACCCTAATCCACGGCTTTCCAACAAGTCGGCGGCCACGCTGGCAACCAATCCCATCACGCAGGATAATCAGCTCGTCATAGCCCTGGCTGGCGAGGCGTGCGGCTGCCGGTCGGCTGCGCCGTCTCGTGCGCAGACCAGGACATTCAGCCGATCCCGCTGCCGGTCGCCTTCTCAGACCGATGATAGACCGCAAGCCAGAACCCGCAATTCACCCCTAAGGGTGAATCAAAACCCCACTCGCGGGTGAACGCCAGATGAGAGTTACAACCTATCATGGGAGCGACAAGTCTATTCGGATATATGAAAAAACGAATATGGGTCGGTGGGACAATTGCGAAGCACCTTACGCGACGAGATATACGAACTGCACGCTGAAATCTGTCAAGCGCTGTCGGAGCCCAAGCGAATCTTGCTGTTGTACGAATTGGCCGATAGACCTTCTAATGTCGGTGAGTTGGTAGACCGACTCGGGTTTAGCCAGCCCATGATCTCACGACACCTTAAGGTCTTACGCGAACGCGGCATGGTCCGCGCTGAGCGTGACGGATTGAACATTAACTATTCGTTGGCGGACGAACGGGTGATCGCAGCGCTCGACTTATTGCGCGGCGTTCTGGCGACCCGGTTGGAGAAACGTACTGCACTGATGCACGCACTACATTAACGCACGCTCCTCGACAGGGGCGTGCATTGTTGTCACTCGAGTAGCTCACGGTAGACAGGAGGAAAAATGAGTTCTATCCAAGCCGATGCTGAACTGGATTGCAGAGGCATGCTCTGCCCGATCCCCGTCGCCAAGACCGCTAAAGCGATCAAGACCATTGATGTCGGTCAGGTGCTCAAAATGATCGCTACCGACCCGGGCGCGCCGCCCGACATGGATGCCTGGTCAAAGCAGACCGGCCACGAGATGCTGGAGTCCACCGAGGACAACGGCGAATTCATTTTTTACTTTCGGCGCAGGAAGTAGCAATCACGAAGGAGTTTGATTTGTCTAGAGTTGATCCTGAAGCCCCCAAGAAACTGTCGATGGTTGCCAGCAAGGGTACCCTCGACTGGGCCTATCCGCCGTTCATTTTGGCCACTGCTGGCGCGGCGATGGGTTGGGAGGTGGAGATTTTCTTCACGTTCTACGGCCTGACGCTGCTCAAGCACAAGCTGGAAGCGGCCGTTACGCCGGTTGGCAATCCGGCTATGCCGATGAAGATGCCCTTCGGCCCTGAAGGTTTCCAGAATTTTGAGTGGCCGATCCCACAGGCGATTCAGGCCAACATACCCGGTTTCAATTCGCTGGCGACCGGTCTGATGAAGCAGACCTTCAAGAACAAAGGCGTTGCGACTGTCGGCGAGCTGCGTGATATGGCCTGCGACCTGGATGTCAAGCTGATCGGTTGCCAGATGACGATGGACGTCTTCGGCTTCCAGCGTGACGACTTCATCGAGAGTTGTGAGATCGGCGGCGCGGCGACTTTCCTGGCTTCCGCGGCCGAGGCTGACG
>JBHHUI010000358.1:0-4021 GCA_046753805.1 Anaerolineales bacterium | reverse complement strand
AGAGGCCAAGAAGGCGGCTCGCGCAGAGGCGGCCGCGGCCAAGCGCAAGGCGGCGGCCGAAAAGGCTGCGGCGAAATCAACAAAATCGCCCGGCGGCGAAGCGGAGGCAGCCAGCGAGTAGTTTGAATTGAGCGTAGCCGACAGGCGTCACCGTGTTCACCGGCGTGGTATGTGCCAGCTGCGTAACTACTCAGCCTCGCCGGGTGAAGCCTGGCGGGGATTAGGGGATTGGGGGATGCTGACAAGAAATCAATCCCCAAATCTCCCAATACCCGCTACGACATCCCCGGGATGAGTAGTTACTCGGCTGCGTTCAAATTGGGCAAGGGGGCGCCTTTCCGTAAGGGAGGCATAGGGATTATGTATCAAAACGATGCAGAAATGCTATTCCCGGCCCGGGTTGTCCCGTGCTTGCGGGACCTGCGCGGCCAGGAATGGCGCGGACTCGTAGACCAGGTTTGTGAACAGCCGGAGCTGTCCCCGGACGGTCTGGCGTTCTCGTTAATGATCGTGCGGATGGCCGGTTGCCTGACCTGCCATTCGGACTCCTATCGCGCGATGCAAGGCTGCACAACGTGCGCCCGACAAACAGTCGCACGCTTCAAGGGCAACGACAGCGAGATGCGCGAACAATTCATGCAGGCTCATGTCGAAGTGCGGCAGTACCTGCACCAGAGAACCCTAAAAACGGCGAATGCTTAATCGTGGTAAGAAAGTCAATGAACACCAAGCAGTGACACAAGACCGGGTGATGGACGCGTTGCGGGCGGTGATCGAGCCGAACCAGAAGCGCAACGTGGTCGAACTCGGCATGATCCGCTCTGCACGGGTGGATGACAAAGTGGTCCATGTCACCATCCATGCGCCCTCGCCGGCCTATCCTCTCAAGGACGATTTGGAAAAGGACATACGGCAAGCACTGGGAGCTTTGCCGACACTGGAGGAAGTGCGTATACGCTGGGCTGCTGAGTTGCCCCGTGATACGCGCATCTCGGGCCAGATCGGGCTGCCCATACACAGCGCCCTCGCCGTGGCTTCGGGCAAGGGCGGCGTCGGGAAGTCAACCGTGGCCGTCAATCTGGCCGTCGCGCTGGCGGAAACCGACGCCCGGGTCGGCTTGCTTGACGCCGATATTTACGGCCCCAACTGTCACATTATGATGGGTGTGGACCGGATGTCTCCGCCACAGAACAACAAGATGATCCCGGCGGAGGCGCACGGCGTAAAGCTCGTCAGTATGGGCTTTCTAGTCAAGCCGGGCCAGCCGCTGGTGTGGCGCGGTCCTATGCTGCACTCGGCCATCCGCCAGTTCCTGACGGACGTGGCCTGGGGTGAACTGGACTATCTCATCGTCGACTTACCGCCCGGTACCGGCGATGCCCAATTGAGTCTTTCGCAATCGATTCCCCTGACGGGCGGCGTGATCGTGACATTGCCGCAGGAAGTGTCGCAGGCAGACGCGCTGCGCGGGCTGGGCATGTTCCAACAGTTGGATGTGCCGGTTCTTGGTATCATCGAGAACATGAGTTTCTTACAGCTGCCGGACGGCACAAAGATGGACGTGTTCGGGCAGGGTGGTGGCCGCAAGCTGGCAGCGGAAGCTGGCGTCCCGTTCATTGGCGAGATTCCGATGGACCCGCAGGTGCGCGTGGGCGGCGACAACGGGGTGCCGATTGTCGTCTCCCAGCCCGAATCCGCGTCGGCGGCAGCGCTGCGCGAAATTGCCGCCGATGTGGCCGTCCGGGTGGCGGCGCAGGCGCGCAGCCAGCAGTCCGATTTCATTCCAATCGAGGTCATCAACTAGGTGGCTGCCTCAAACGCGACCAAGGCAGCGCGCCGCGCTGCCCGGACCATTGTCGGCGTGCGGTTCCATCGCATTGGCAAGCTGTATCATTTTGACGCCACCGGTTTTGAGGAGATCGCCGCCGGCGACCGCGTGATCGTAGAGACGCGGCGCGGAAAGCAGATGGGCGAAGTGGCAAAAATCGTCGCCGATCCGCCCCCGCCGCCGCGTGGCGGCCGATTCAAACCGGTGAAACGCAGGGCCACGCCCCGCGAACTGGTGATGCAGCAGGCTTGGAGCGCTAAGGAACTGCCAGCTCTTGTCACCTGCCGCGAGAAGGCCGCTCGGGTCAAGCTCAAAGGCGTCAAGTTCGTCAAAGCCGAATATAACTACGATGGCTCGCGCCTGGCGTTCTTTTACTCGAGCGACGACGATGAGCGCGTGGAAACGAGCGCGCTTGTTAAAGAACTGCGTCGCTCCTTCCGCGAGGTTCAGATCGATATGCAACAGATCGGACCGCGCGATGTCGCGAAAATCCTGGGCGGCTACGGCGCGTGCGGCGGGCCGCGCTGCTGCTCCACCCATCTCACCGAGTTCAGCCCGATCTCTATCAAGATGGCGAAGGCGCAGGGCGTTTCGCTCGACCCGATGGAGATCACCGGCATGTGCGGCCGGTTGCGCTGCTGTCTCGTCTATGAATACGAGCAGTACGTAGCTGCCCGCAAGGGGTTGCCGAAACGCGGCAAGCGGGTTGGCACGCCCCACGGGGCGGGCAAAGTTATCGATCAGAATCCACTGAAAGGCACTGTGACAGTCATCGTTTCTGGATCGCGCTATGAAATCGGCCGCGACGAGTGGGAGCCCCTGGCTGAATGGGAAGCGCTGCAGAAGAAAGCGGCCCAGGGCTGCCAGAAGCGCGACAGCGGCGGCTGCGACTGTGGCGCCCAGCGCGGCAAGAAAAAGCGTAAAAACTGATCGCCGCCCGGGTTCCGATTGGAGTTTGCTCACATGCCTGATTTCCACGCCGCCGCGCAAGCACTTGCGGAAGAATTGGTAACCCGCCGGCGAGACTTCCACCGCCACCCCGAACTTGGCTTCCAGGAGGTGCGCACGGCTGGCATCGTGGCAAAGGAGTTGACCGAATTGGGGCTCGAAGTGCAGACCGGCGTCGGCAAGACCGGCGTGGTGGGCCTGCTCGAGGGCGACCAACCGGGCCCGACCGTGCTGTTGCGCTTCGACATGGACGCGCTGCCCATCGTCGAGGCAAACACAACGGATTACATTTCGACCAACGCCGGTGTGATGCACGCCTGTGGCCACGACGGCCATACGGCGGTGGGCCTGGGCGTTGCCAAGATGCTCGCGCCGTACCGTGATGCGTTGCAAGGCCGCCTCAAATTTGTATTCCAGCCGGCCGAGGAAGGACTGGGCGGCGCGCGGGCTATGATTGCAGATGGCGTACTGGCGAATCCAGAGCCGGACTATGCCCTGGGGCTGCATGTGTGGAATGACAAACCAGTGGGCTGGGTCGCGGCAACGCCCGGCGCGTGCATGGCGGCGGCGGATGCATTCGAATGCACCATTACGGGCGCCGGCGGGCATGGGGCCTCCCCGTACCAGACGCGCGATCCCATTGTGGCAGCTGCGCAAATCATCGCTGCGCTTCAGACCATCCCGGCGCGTAACGTGGACGCCCGCGAATCGACCGTCGTCAGTGTAACCACCGTCCATGCCGGCGATGCATTTAACATCATTCCCGGTGAAACAAAGTTGACCGGCACCGTGCGTACGTATGCGCCCGCCATACGCGAGCTCACGCAGCGGCGCATGCACGAGATTGTGACCGGTATTGCTGCTGCGATGAACTGTGAGGCGACGCTCACATTCAGGGACAGTACCGAGGCCGTCGTGAACGACGCCGAAGTGGCCGCGGTGATCCGCGATGTGGCGCAAGGCATGCCCGGCGTCGCTGAGGTTGTCGACGACGAGCGCACGATGGGGGCCGAGGACTACGGTGAATTCATGTCGAACGTGCCGGGTTGCTTCTTTTTCGTGGGTTCAAACAACGCCGCCGAAGATAAAGATTTTCCGCACCACCATCCCCGGTTCGATTTCGACGAGCGCGCGCTCGTGCTGGGGGCTGCGCTCATGGCGACTTCGGCGGCGCGCTACGTGATGCCCGATTGAAGCAGCTGCCGCGGCCTGCGAGCTAAGCCCAGTGGGCGGATCGTGGGCAAG
>JBHHUI010000357.1:0-4024 GCA_046753805.1 Anaerolineales bacterium | reverse complement strand
GGGATGGGGCTGTCTTTATCGATCTCAAGCGCTAATTGCACGACATAACCCTTATTTGTCTATACATTCATACATATGGAGAACAATCGTATCATGGTTTTTCAGCCTGTCAAACTGACATGAACTGAAAATGAGCGCGGGTAATTAGCGTGCTTGACTCTCGATAGTGATGCGTGCTACAGTAGGTGGGATTACTGTTAACTGTCAACAGTAGACAGTAAATGACGTAACTGGTCAGTTTTCCAACCCACCCCAATTTTCGTTTCCATGGTCGAAGAAGTTACCCAGAAGATCGCTTACAAGCCAAATCGCAATCTGGACAAGTTGACGCTCAACGAACGCGTCTATCAGCTGCTACGGGAGGACATTCTCTCAAATCGCTTGCCTCCGGGCGCACCACTTCATGAGGAGGTTGTCGCTGCTGGGTTCGGTGTGAGTCGCGGCCCAGTGCGTGAAGCGCTACGCAGGCTCGATGCAGAGGGGCTCGTGAATCTGGTGCCCCGGCGGGTGGCGGTTGTCAGTTCGTTTTCCCGGGAAGAATTTCTCGATGCATATCGCGTGCGCGAAGCCCTCGAAGTGCTGGCCGTGCGCCTGGCGACGGCGCGCCTGAACGCGACCGATATAAGCGCATTGGAACAACTGCATGAGCAGATGGTGGCGAGCGCGGCTGCAGAGGACATGGATGGGTTCTTCTCGGCGAATATGGCTTTCCACGCGTTGATCGCTGACCGCTCCGGCAACGAGAAACTGCGCGAGTTCTACCATCCCTTGGTCAACCAGATGCGACGTTACCGCGTGAGTTCGGTGTCGCTGCGCGGCGGCCTGCAACGCTCTTGCGACGAACACCGCAGGGTTCTGGACGCTATTCGAGCAGGCGCGGCCGACGAAGCGGCGCGCTTGCTGAGCGAACACATTCGAGTGCCGCAGCGTATTTTGGAATCCGATGACGAAGTTGAACTGGTCCCGCGCCAATATATGCCTGTGGATACGGACGCTCAATAACGACGAAAGGAATATGAAAATAGAGTGGATTCTTCAATTATGTTCGGGGTGAACATAAATAATCGGGAACCATTGATCGCGCCTGACTATAGTTTGCAAGACCTCTTGGACATATCCGAGGTTGTTGAAAAGGAAGGCTTCGATTCGGTGTGGGTGGGCGACAGCTTATTCTCCAAGCCGCGTTATGAGCCATTATCGCTAATGGCCGCTATATCGCAGCGCACGAAAAGGGTGAAACTGGGGACAGCCTGCCTGGTAACGGCCACGCGCAACCCGTTATACCTGGCTCTGGAATGGGCAACGCTCGATCAGATTTCTAACGGGCGTACCATTTTAGGAGCCTGCATGGGGAACCCTGAGCAGGGCGTCAAGCGCGAGTACGCGGCATTAGGCCTCGAATTCAAAAAGCGCGCCGGTATTTTCGAAGAGGGCCTGGCCATCCTGCGCGAGCTGTGGACCGAGGGGAAGACAAATTTTAAGGGTGAGCACTTCAGCTACGAAGACGTCGGCTTCTATTCCGGGACGGAAATGGGGCCGTTGCTGCCGCAGCAATCGCCGCCGATTTGGGTGGTCTCCAATCCGCGCCTGGTGGTTGGTACCAAAGAAGAAGATAAGGTGGCGCGGGTGATCAGCAAGGCCGCGCGCCGGATTGCCAAATATGGCGACGGTTGGATGACGTGCTGCCGCGCGCGGCGCCCGGAGGAGTTTAGCGCGCAGCGCGAACAGATCGTGGCTGCGATTGAAGAGCTGGGACGCGACCCGTCCGAGTACTGCATGTCTTATCAGGTCACCATGAATATCGCCGACAGCCGCGAAGCCGCTAATAAGTCAATTGGCGAATATATCGGCCAATACTACCCGGAACTGAGTAAAGCCATGGACCTGGGGGAATGGGGGCCGGTTGGCGTCCCAGAAGACATTATCGATTGGATCAAAACGTTCGACGCTGCCGGCGTTGACTATTTTATCTGTCGCTTTGGGTCGCTGGACCAATTTGGTCAGGTCGAACGGTTTGCCAGGGAAGTTATGCCCGCGTTCACAAGCTGAAGCAGAAGCCTTAACGCCCCCCCGGCCCCCAATCCTGGGGGGAGTCGCGTGTTCCCCTCAGGATTGGGGGGGTAGGGGGGCCGGCTGAGCAGTTGCCATTGAAATTACGCAATAGCGCAAAAGTCGCCCTGTAGAACCCCGGTTTCTTCGAGAAACCGGGGTTCTGAACTGCGTCACACGGTGAGTTTTGCTCCCCTGTGAACTTGCTTTTAGAGGAGTTCTCATGCGCGCGGACACACCACGATGAATGAAAATGTAAGTCGGATTGCCAATCCGACCTGCGCACCTATTTTCGAAGGAGGGCTAACCATGAACGAATTATCAGAATCACTCCGGCGCGATGCAGAACTCGTCGTAGATGTGTGTATGTCGGTGGAGGAGGGTGATGTCGTCACCATCATTACCGATGACGCCCATCGTCGCCAGGCCGAAGCGGTGGCTCAGATAGCTGTCGAGCGCGGAGGATTTCCCGTCATTGCAAACAACGAACACCAGGTGCGCCGGGGTCTGGCAGACACGCGCTTTCCCATGGCGCCGCCTAAAAACCTGCATCAGGCGATGGTGAATTCGGACGAGATCATCATCATCACCAATCTGGAGTGGGCCAATCGGTTCGCGCACGTTTCAGCCGTGAAGGAATCTTGCGCCAACAACGCCAAGATCGCCTCGGTTGAAGAGGGCATCGGCGAATGGAATTTGACGAAGGATGACATTCTGGCTGCGACTGCGCGGGCGAAAGATGCTATCGAAGCGCTTAATAAAGGCGTCACTTGTCGGGTCACGTCGCCGGCCGGCACGGACGTGTTGGTCTCGATTGAGGGTCGTCCCGCGCTCGAGGTGACCCCGATAAAAAAGCGGGGCCAAATGATGGGGCCGGTGCCGCTCTGGGCTGAGGTCGCTTTTGCAGCGGTCGAGGATAAGACGGAAGGAAAGATCGTAGTCGACGGCGTCATGCTTGGGATTGGTCTGCAGGGTCAAGTCAAAGCACCGATTGTGTGGACGATCGAAAAAGGCCATTGTGTCTCGATTGAAGGCGGCACGGAGGCCGAGCGGCTGCGCCAGGTACTCGCCGGGGTAGACGGGGCTGATGTCATCGGTGAATTCGCGTTCGGGACCAGCGAAAAATCACCCTGGGGTTCGCCCTCCGAAAAAGGGCGGCTTGGTACCGTGCACTTTGCCCTGGGTGATAATCACAATGCCTATCCCGGGGGACAAAATGTCAGTATCTTGCACCTGGATGGCGTCTGTCTGAACGCTACACTCCAGATCGTCGAGTCCGGTCAATACATTGTTAAAGATGGACAGTGGGTGCTGTGATGAGTTCGGTGCGCGTGGTCAAGTTGGAGGCGGTCGAGCCGATCCCATTGCCCAACGAGAGTTGGAGCAAGATGGTGCTCACGGATAAAACCGTTGAGGGCAACACAAGCTCGTTGGGGTACTCGGTCTTCCGACCTGGTACTGAGCTTGCGAGCGTCTCGCACGAAGTCGAAGAAGTCGCCTACGTCATTGCCGGGTGCGGCGAGCTGCGCCTGGAAGATGGCGTGGCGCCGTTCGAGCCACACGACGCACTGTATATCCCACCAAATACCTGGCATGCGGTTGCTAATACTGGCGACACGGATGTGATCATGGTCTTCGGTTTCCCGTATCCAGATTACCCGCCCACTGAGCGAAAGTGATGTATCGGCTCAAAGCTCCACAGCGTGGCCTTTGGCCGCAGCCAAAGGAATTGGACACGGACAAACGCGGATGGCCGCGGATCGCAATAAAAGTACTTCTTATCTGCGCTGGTCAGCGTTCATCCACGTCCCGTCATATCTTCGCGGCGCGCGACGCAAATTCCGCGAGTTAAATTCCCAACATGCAAGAACGCGCATTGCAGACGCAGGTTGCCTGGGCTTGTCGCATTTTGGCAATGGGGGGGCACACGGACCTCACGTTGGGGCACGTCAGCGCGAGAGGATCGGAAGACCAG
>JBHHUI010000356.1:0-4052 GCA_046753805.1 Anaerolineales bacterium | reverse complement strand
ACTAATCCCGGTTGCCGAGGTTTCACAGGGCCGGTCCCTCCACCTCTCTGGATAAGAGCAAGTCCTATTGGGTTGTTAACGTGGGGAAAGAATAACACCCGAAACGGCGAGAGTCAACGTGCTGCTTCTCCCGCCTACAAGCGCACGATTTTAGCGCTCCAAACTTCCGGAAGTGCGTTGAGTCGGGCGATAACCTCCGGCGGGCACTCGCTATCCAGATTGATGAACGAAACGGCTTGCCCGCCCGGCTCGTTGCGGCCATAACGCCACTCGCCGATGTTTACGCCGACATCGCCCAACAGCATGCCGACCTTCCCAATCACACCGGGTACGTCGTCGTTTTCAAGAAACAGTAGCTCGCCTTGTGGCCGCGCGTCGATGGAGATCGACCCATACTGAACCAAACGCGCTTCCTCCCCGGCGAATAGCACACCGGCGACGGTGCGCTCGCCGCCTTCCCAGCACACACGGCAACTGATCAAATTGGGATAATCAACCAGGTCCAGGCCGATGACCTGCGCCATCTGGATGTTCTGTTCGTGCGCCATGGTTGGAGCGCTGACGTAATTAACGGCGCGATCATCCACCGGGTGGAGCAGGCCCACGAGCAGCGCCGCCGCCAGCGGGCGCACCATGCGCTGCATGCCATCGCCGGTAACCTGCAACTCAACCCGGTTGACGAAACCATCTGCCAGTTGCCCTTGCACTTTGCCGAGTTTTTCGGCCAGGTCCAGGTACGGCTTGATGTTCCGGTATTGCGTATCTGTGGTGAACGGCAGGTTTACGACGTTTACATAGTCGCTTCCGCACAGCGCGTCAAGCACTTGCTGCGCGACCTGCACCGACGTGTCGCGCTGTGATTCGCGCGTGTTCTGGTTCAAATGCGGGACAGCGAGCACGTGCGGGTGCTGTACCAGCGGGTCGGCGGGCGGCGGCGGCTCGTGCGTGAAGGTGTCGAGCGCGGCAGCGCCGATCTGACCGGAATCCAGCGCGTCCAAGAGCGCACCTTCGTCCACCAGCTCAGACCGCGTGCAGTTGACGAACCACGCGCCGGTTTTCATCTGGCGAAACGCCTCTCTATTGAACATGCCGACCGTCTCGGGGGTGACGGCGGTGTGCAGCGATACGATGTCGGCGCGGGCCAACATTTCCGCAAGCGGTACGACCTCGACGTGCTGCTGGCGGGCATATTCAAAATCGATGTATGGATCAAAGGCCAGTACGTGCATGCCGAAAGCCTGTGCGCGCGCCGCAACGGCGCGACCGTGCCGGCCATAGCCCACCACGCCGAGCGTCTGCCCCTTGAGCTGGCGTCCGACGATCTGGTGGCGCTCCCAGCGACCCTCGCGCAGCGACCGGTTGCCGCGTGGAATCTGGCGCGCCAGTGCAAGCAGCATGGCCAGCGTATGTTCGGCGACGGCGACCACATTTGCATCGGGCACATGCAATACCATGATGCCGCGCCGCGTGGCTTCGTCGATATCGACGTTCTCAAGGTGCGCGCCGGCGCGCGCAATCACGCGCAGGCCGGGCGCGCGGTCTATCAGCTCGCGGTCGGCCTGTGTGCCAGAGCGGATGATAATCGCAGCGGCGGCGGCGACCGCATCCAGCACGGCAGCGCGATCCTCAAAGGGCCCGGCCAGCGTGACGTCCGGGGCGCTGCGGAGCACGTCCCAGCCGGCCGGGTCGAGATGGTCCGAAACGACGATGTGCAGGTTCACCGGCGCGCCCCGCTTGCCAGCGATTGCAACAGCATCTCGCGCTGTGCTTCGTCTCGGAAACGCACATCGCGCCGTTCGATGCGCTGCACGCCGTCGCGGAACAGCGCACGCCAGCGCGAGCGGTCCGCCAGTGCGCCCAGCGCCAGCGGCAGGATCGGGGAGAGCGTCAGCGTGCGAATGAAGACGGGCGCTTTTTCCTCCACCACCGCTCGCCGGGCCGCGCCGCCAAAACCAACGTACAGGTCGACGCGGTCGGCTGCTTCCAGGTCCGAGAGACCGTCGCCCACGAGCATCGCGCGCCCGGGATGGCGGCTGCGGATGCGGTCGATGACGACATTCTTGCCGCCGGCGCCGGCCAGCGGCTGTTCGCCGACCGCCAGATAATTCGCGTTGGGGTTGTTACCGCCCGGCTGCTCCCAGTAACGCCACCACTCGCCGGCGAGCTGATCGTATTCCATATCGACCGCAAAGATGTGCTCGCGCGGTACGTTCAGCCAGACGCCGAAATCACGCACCGGGTCGATCAGGCCGCCGCTGACGATGAAGACTTTGCAGCCGCCCGCCTGCAGCGCGGCGATCACATCCGGCGCGTCGGGGATGACGGTCTCGCGGTAGATGCGCCAGAGGTGGTTAACCTGTGACAGGTTGGGGTTGGAGGTGTTGAGACGGAAGCCATAGACGCTCTCCAACGGGATTTCGCCATCCATGGCGCGCCGCGTAAGATCGGCTACGGCGGCTTCCTGACCGGTGAGGCGGGCCAGTTCGTCAATTCCTTCAACTGTGCTTAACGTGCTGTCACAGTCGAAGATGACGAGATCGGTAATCGGCCAGACGCCCATTCAGGTGTTGCGCAGCCTTACGCGCGCACAGCGTAGTCGCCCCGGACGACCCACTTGTATGTGGTCAACTCCGGTAGTCCCATCGGGCCGCGCGCGTGCAGTCGCTGGGTGCTGACGGCCACCTCGGCGCCGAGTCCGAACTGCGCGCCGTCGTTAAAGCGCGTGCTGGCGTTGACAAATACAGCGGCCGAATCGACCTCCGCCAGGAAGCGCTCGGCATTATGCTCGTTATTGGTCAGGATGCCATCCGAATGCGCGGTACTGTGCGCTGCGATGTGTTCAATTGCTTCAGCGAGACTATCGACGACTTTCAGCCCGAGCACCAGTGACAGCCACTCGGTGTCGAAATCGTCGGGGCCGGCCGGCAACACCACATCCGGCGCGCGGCCGTCACCGACCGCCGCCAGCGCGCGCGGCTCGGCCCGGAAGGTCACACCGGCTTCGGCAAGCTGCGCCACCAATTGCGGCAGGAATGTGTCGGCGACGGCGGCGTGTACCAGTACCGTGTCGAGCGAATTGCAGACCGAGGGGCGCTGCGTCTTCGCGTTGTAAATCACCGGCAGCGCTGCGCGCTGGTCGGCGGACTCATCGACATAGAGATGACAAATCCCAATCCCGCCGGTGATCACGGGGATGGTGCTGTTCTCGCGGCAGAATTTATGCAGCGCGTTGCCCCCACGCGGAATGATCATGTCTACAAATTCATGTAACCGCAGCAACTCGGCAACATATTTGCGGTCGGTATCGTCGATGAACTGAACGGCGTCGGCGGGCAGGTCGGCGAGAGCGAGGGCCTGATGCACGATATCGACCAGCACGCGGTTGGACCGAATCGTCTCGCTGCCGCCGCGCAGGAGCGCCGCATTGCCGGTTTTGATGGCGAGCGCGGCGACGTCGACCGTCACGTTCGGGCGTGACTCGTAGATCACGCCCAGCACGCCCACCGGAACGCGCTGGCGATACACCCGCAGCCCGCTGGCAAGCGTGCGCTCGTCGAATTGTTCGCCCACGGGGTCGGGCATCCCGATCAATGCGCGGACATCGGCAGCCATGTCGGCGAGCCGCGCCGGCGTCAGCGTGAGTCGGTCGATGAGGGCTTCGGTCAGCCCGGCCTGACGCGCATCGGCGATATCGGCGGCGTTCGCCGCCATGATCGCGTCGCCGCGAGATGCGAGCGCGGCTGCTATTGCTTCCAGCGCGCGCCCCTTTGCAGCGCCATCCGCGCGTGCCATCGCCCGGGCGGCCCGTTTTGCCGCCGCTCCCATTGCTGCTAAATCTAGCATGTGTTTCTCCGTATGCTCACTGCGAAAACAAATATCGCCAACGGCAAGGCGCTCAACACAATCCGCAACGATACAATCTCTCTGAAACCGCGTCTTTACGTCCCGGCAACGTTGCGTCGATTCCTTGCCGGAGGTACAGGATCAAGGCTTGTCAGGCATCAACTCCGGCGGCGATGCCGGTCAGGACGAGATGGTCGCGGTGGATCACG
>JBHHUI010000355.1:0-4061 GCA_046753805.1 Anaerolineales bacterium | reverse complement strand
TCCGCGATCATCACGGAACACTCGGCTAATAATTTTCAACTTGGGAAGCGGGCGCTCCTGGGACGCAGTATTGCTCTCGGCAGGACCAATCGACCGCACACGTTTACCGCCCGATTGCGCCTGCCGGCTATCGATGCGCCGGACGAGGCCGTGCGAGCAGAGCGCGAACGCGAGCGCGAGGCAGCAATACGAGAGCTTATCGAAAAAAACAAACCGGCGCATGCCAGCTTCCAACTGAAATTGGAGACGCTGTAGCGCGCCAGGACGAATCAGACGCGAGAGTCCGCTCGACGCGAGTCTGTCGCGGCGGGTTGCGTAACGCCGAAAAGGAATGAGGACTGTGCCCGATAACAACAGCAAGCTACACGAATTCCCCATGAAGCGGATCGCGCCGGTTGATGGGATGGCTGTCACGGCTGATGTGTGGGAAGAAGCCCACAGCTATCACCGCGCGCGGATGCGATTGCACTCCCTGTATGGACACGGCACCGGCATCGTCGCCGGGCTGGAGGTCATTGCCAGCGATCCCCCGGATACGTCGGTGTACATCCGGCCCGGCGTCGCGATTGACGAAAGCGGCGAGATGATCGTGGTGACAGATCCGGTCGCATTTGAAATCGGACACACCGCCGACGGTGTGCTGTACCTGCTGCTGACGTATGGCGAGGGGCGCCCGCGCGCCGGCGGTGATGTGGGTGAAGACGGCGTGCCGTATTACGTCAGCTCGGAGTTCAGCGTTGAGGCTGTGAATGTGCTCCCACAAACGCCGCATATCGAGCTGGCGCGTATTAATCGGCGTGGCCGCACGACGCCCATTCTGGATGCCGACGATGCAGCCCATCCGGAGGGGAATGAGATCGACCTGCGCCACCGGCGCGAGATGGCGCCGACATTGCCACGCAGCGCATCCATCGGCGTCATCTATGTCGGCGGCGACAACGACGAACGCCACCGGCGCGGCGTAAACCGTCTCGCGCAGGCCATCAGCAGCGGTGGGCGCACCCGCGCCATTGTCGATCACTATGTCGAGCTGGACGAGAGCCTCGAAGGCTATACGCTGCTCTATATCGTCGGCCTGGACTCGTTCTCGTTGTCGCCCGGCGAAATGAACGCAATTTACGCGTTTCTGCAGGGCGGTGGCACCGTGCTGTATGAAAGCTGCCGCCACGATGTCGACATGGGCGACCCGGCGGCGGACGCTGCGTTCAAGGAAATGCTGGTTTCGCTTGGAATTTCCATTGAAGCGCTCACGCCCATGCATGCCGTGCTGTCGGAGCCGCACGTTTTTGCAGCTCCCCCGGTTGGATTTGAAAACCAGGGTGCGCCGGATATTCAGGTGGCGGATGGATTGATTTACAGCGCCGAGGATTACGGCTGCCTGTGGAACGGAGAACGCCGGAATGCGACGCCGTCACGTGGCGAAATCCGAGACGCGTTCGAATGGGGAGAGAATATCCTGGCCTATGCCTCGCTGCGCAAGCAGACCGCCGGCCAGTCCCCGACCGCGGATCGGATCGGCTAGGAGGCTGTGTTGGGGATGGCCGCCGCAGTCCGTCAGAACGGTGATGCCGTGAGGACGTCGCCGACGCCTGTTGTGTCGGCGGACGCCGCCGCGCACTACGACGACGTGCCGTACCCGAAAGGTGCCTATGCTCAGACGCACCCCGATTACCTGGCGGCGCTGGCGACGCTGCTCGGCATGCAGCCGCCGGCGGTGGAGCACTGCCGCGTGCTGGAGATTGGGTGCGCCGGCGGCGCCAACCTGTTGCCTATGGCGTGGGGGCTGCCCGGGAGTCGCTTCGTCGGCGTGGATATCTCGGGCCGCCAGATCGAAACTGCGCGCGCCAATGCCGCCGCGCTCGGGGTGGACAACCTGGAATATGTACAGGCTGACATTCTGGACCTTGCTGCGAGTCTGGGCGATTTTGATTACATCATCGCCCACGGCGTGTATTCGTGGGTGCCGCCGGAGGTGCGCGACGCGCTGCTCGCCGTCTGCAAGCGCCACCTGTCCCAACAGGGTGTGGCCTACATCAGCTACAACGTATATCCCGGCTGGCATGCGTTGGGCGCAATTCGCGAGATGATCCTGTATCACACGCGCCATGCGCCTGCCGCTTCGGAACGCGTGGCGCAGGCGCGCGAGCTGCTGCGCTTCCTGGACAAGGCCGGGCAGCCGGTGAACGGGACAACGACCTATGTGCGGGAAGCGTATCGGTCATTCCTCCGCTACGAACTGGAGCGTATCGAAGGCCGCGACGACAGCGCGTTTCTGCACGACGAGCTTGAGATCGTCAACGACCCCGTCTATTTCCATGAGTTTGTCGCGCACGCCGCGCGCCACGGGCTGCAGTTTTTGACCGAGGCGCGCTTCGCGCATTCGCGGGCTGAACGCATCACCGCCGAAGCCGAAGCGGATCTTGAGGCGATGTCGGCAGATACCGTGGAGCAGGAACAGTATCTGGATTTTGTCCACAATGCCACATTTCGGCGTACGTTGCTTTGTCATGCGGATGTGACCCTCTCGCGTACGGTGGCTCCCGACGTTCTGCGGAACTTCTTTTTCGCCTCGGCGGCGCATCCGGTCCCCCAAGCGCCGAACGCGGACACGGATGGCCGCAGTCGGTTTCAGGGCAGCGACGAGTCCGTGCTGACCACAAACCACCCGGCGAGCAAGGCAGTGATGATGGACCTGATCGATCAATGGCCGCGCGCCGTGCCCTACGACGATCTTGTGGCGCGGGCGATTCCGGGCGGCGGCTCCGAGGAGGACGTGCGCCAATTGCAGGCCACGCTCGCGCACGCACTGACTTATAGCGAACGGCTCATGCGCATCCACACGGTTGCCCCGCCGGTTGCACGGCGCGCTGTCGAGCGGCCATGTATCAGCCGTTTGTCGCTGTTTGAAGCCGAACAGGATGATGTGCTCACCAACATGTATCACCAGACAGCGCATCTCGACCGGCTGGCGCGATTCATGCTTCCCCTCCTGGACGGGACGCGCACCCGGGACGAAGTGGCGCGGACGCTCCTCGACGGGCCTGTGGCCGAAGGCACACTGGAGGTCGTCCGCGATGGCGGGCCTATAGACGATGCGACTGAAAGAGATGCGTTCTTCCGAGGCGCGGTCGCGCAGCGCATCAATTGGCTGGCCGACAATGCCCTGTTGGTTGATCCAGCGTCGGCAGGAGTGACGCCCAATGGCTGAACTTGCGAGGCTGGAGGTCATCAACCGCGATGGTTGGCGGCGGGAGTATCCCATTACGAAGAACATCTTGCATATTGGGAGCGACCCCCACAACGACATCGTGCTAGAGCCCGCTTACGGGTCGGGTGTGGCGCCACGCCATTTACAGTTAATACCCATCCCGGGCGGGCAGGGCTTTCGGGCGGTGAATATGTCCGGGGCCGACCTGACTCTGGACGACGCCGGTCAGCAACTGGTACCGCCGCATTCTATTGTGGACCTGGTCACCGGTCAGCGCGTGAAAGTCGGCGAGTTCACCGTGATCGTCCATAGCGGCGACGCTGCTTTCCCAATGTCCTCCGGCGGCGCGGTCCGCGAAGCGTCGAATGGGAGCGCGCCGTCGACAAACAGCAACCGGCGTATTTCGCATGCGATTGGCGTCCGGGTCAATCTACCGGACACGGTGTTAACGCCCAGCCACCCGCTCAATGGGTCGATCACGATTGTCAATGCGGGGGAGCAAACTGGCGTGCAGTTTAATGTTGTGATTGAGGGCTTGAAACCCGAGCACTACGAAATCGGGCCGGGCCCGATCTTGTTTCCGGGCGCCGAAAAGGAGGTTGTGTTCCGAATCAGTCACCCCCGCGAGCCCGAACCGAGCGCCGGCCGCCACGAGATTCTGATCCATGTCACGGCGCCGAAGGCTTACCCCGGTGAGACGGCCACCGTGGCCCAGGCGCTGGACATCCGCCCGTACTACAACCACCGTCTCAAGTTGCGCCCGATCGGATAAGGCCGCGCTGCACATCGTGATGAAACAGAAGCGACAATTCAGCCTGGTCCCGCGCACGCTTGCGGTACTACTCGGCGTAGC
>JBHHUI010000354.1:0-4062 GCA_046753805.1 Anaerolineales bacterium | reverse complement strand
TATCTCGGCGTCATCGGTTCCGTGGCGTCAGGCCGGCAGACTGCGGCCGACGAGTTGGCGCGGGGAATTGGCCCGGCGAGGATCTGAAAGCAGGCAACCATGATCAACTTATTTGACGACGTACTCAAGGAATTTCTGAAACAGGAAATGCCGATCAAGAACGGCGAGGTTGATATTGCTTTCGACCAGCCCAACCGCGAGTGGTCGGCGCGCCTGAACCGGCCTACAATCAACATTTTCTTGCACGATGTGCGTGAGAACGTCAAACTGCGCACGCGCCATCTGGAATGGGAATTTCAGCGCGAGCCGGGAAATGGCAAGAGCACGGTGAAGCGCCGGCCGGTGCGCGTGGACCTGCATTACCTCATCACTGCCTGGGCCAACGAGCCGGAAGACGAGCACAGTCTGCTCGGGCGCACGCTCATGGCGCTGTTTCGCCGCGAGTCGATTCCGAGCGACATGTTGCCCGAAATCCTGTCGGACCAACCGGAGCCAATCCCAATCCAGGTGGCGCAGTATGACACGATCGACAAACCCAGCGACATCTGGAACGTGCTGGACAACAATCAGCGGGCGGGCGTCTTTGCGATTTTCACGTTGGCGCTGAACCCGTACGAGCAGATCACTGCGCCGCTGGTACGCACGCGCGAGTTACGGATCGGGCAGCGGGCGCCAGCGCCTGAAGTTCAGGAACTGTTGGAAGAACCGGGCTCGCATGCCTTCTGGACGATTGGGGGCACGATCCGGGGCGCGGATGAATTTGCGGACCGGCTGAGCGTGAGCATTGTGGAGTTGGGACGCGACGCGCAAATGCTGCCGGAGGGGCGCTTCTCTATTGGCAATCTGCAGCCCGGCGAGTACACGCTGGAGATTGCCGGCCCCGATAGGCAGCCGGTGCGTCGGCCAATTACAGTGCCGGCGCCGGATTACGATTTCGAGATATGAACGCCGTGATGGAATTCGAATTGATTTCTAACCGGACCCAACGCGACCGTTTACCCGGCTCGCATGGTTCTAGCCGTTGTCGGATGGCGTCGAACAGAACGCATATCTAGAATGGAATGTCACCCGAACGAGACGAAGATTATGGGAGGTGCGAATGAAGGATTACCCGGCGCGCATGCTGCTGGAAAGGAGGGCTGCGCGAAGCTCTCTCATCCAGTGAACATCCAACGGCTTTACGGTGCGCGGAGACCGCCTCCGGGGGCGGCGCATGCGCCCATACTAATGAGACCTGACTGAACGAGCAAAGGAGATAACATTATGCCCGAATATCTTTCACCCGGGGTATACGTCGAAGAGGTCGATCGCGGCCCCAAGCCTATCGAAGGCGTTGGCACGGCTATGGCCGTATTCGTCGGATTCACGGAGAAAGCCCAGATCAACCGCCGGGTCGACGGTGAAGTTGTGACCGAGGACCTGTTCGCTAAACCACAGCTTGTAACCAACTGGTCGCAATATGTCGAACGCTACGGCGACTTCGTCGACGGCGCCTACTTACCGCTGTCGGTGTACGGCTACTTTCAGAACGGCGGTACGCGCTGCTATGTAGTGAGCGTCAAAACGATCCCAAAGGCGCAAGCTGTGCTCATGAACGGTTCCGGCAAACCCGGCCTGATCGTGCGCGCCAAGCAAGCCGGATTTGACGGTACGCGCCTGCGCGTGAAAGTTGAAGGCGGCAACGGCGCGGGAGGCGGTGCGCCGGCCGCGTCCAAGAAGGAAGGCGACGCCGGTAAAACAAGCGGCGGGTCGTCCTCTGCGTCGTCAGGAGCTGGGGGCGGCAGCCCGTTTACGCTCACCATCGAGCGCGAACGCACGAGCGGCGGCTGGGGTGTCAGTGAGGTCCTGCGGGAAGTCTCGCTGACAGAAATTGAAAACGGCGAAGGCGAAAAGCGCGTCGGCATTCAATTCAAAGGCAACAAGGCGCCCGACCTTGTGGATATCCTGGTCGCTGACGAATCGGCGCCTCTGGCGACCGTGTGGCCGCGCGACCAGCAGCAGCCCCTGACCATCGAGAGCAAGCTGCTGTCTGCGGCAACCCCCTCCGACTTCCGCGGCGAGGTGACCGCGCGTACCGGCATCGACGGCCTCGAAGCCATCGACGACATCACGATGGTCTGCATTCCGGACCTGATGACCACCATGCCGGGCAAGAAGCTCGACCTCAACGCGGTGAAGGCCGTCCAGACGGCTGTGATCGCGCATTGTGAGCGCCTCGGCGACCGGGTGGCAATCCTGGATACGCCTCCGGACATGACGCCGCAAGAAGTAAAGACGTGGCGCATGGACACGACCGGTTTCGACTCCAGCTATGCTGCCATGTACTACCCCTGGATCGAGATCAGCGACCCGGTCTCGAACAAGCCGCTGCGAGTTCCGCCGTGTGGGCATGTGGCCGGTATCTGGGGCCGCAGCGATAACACGCGCGGCGTCCACAAGGCGCCGGCCAATGAAGTGGTGTTGGGCGCGACGAGCCTGGCGTACAATGTCACGAAGGGGGAGCAGGACACACTCAACCCCAACGGCGTCAACTGCATTCGGGCGTTCCCGGGGATGGGCATCCGCGTCTGGGGCGCGCGCACGCTGTCGAGCAACCCATCGTGGCGTTACATCAACGTGCGACGGCTTTTCAATTTTGTCGAGAAGTCGATCGAGCGCGGCACACAGTGGATCGTCTTCGAGCCAAACGAACCCCGTCTATGGGGCCGCATCCGGCGCGACGTGGGCGCTTTCCTGCGCACGGTTTGGAGCGGCGGCGCGTTGTTCGGCCTGACGCCGGACGAGGCGTTCTATGTGAAATGCGACGAAGAGCTGAACCCCCCAGAATCGCGCGACCTGGGTCGGCTGATCATCGAAATCGGCATGGCGCCCGTGAAACCGGCTGAGTTTGTCATCTTCCGCATCAGCCAGTGGCAACCGGGCGCGGAAGGCTAGCTGGAACTATCATCCCCCTAATGGGAAGCAGAAAGGAACACGAACATGGCAGATCCCCTCATTTCCTTCAAGTTCAGTCTTGACATGGGTGACAATGTCACCGGATTCTTCACCGAATGCAGCGGCATCGGTTCCGAAACCGAGGTGACGGACCACTTGGTCGTGGACGAGAACGGCGTCGACGTGGTCATGAAACTGCCGGGCCGGCTGAAGTACACCGACATAACGCTCAAGCGCGGCATCACCGACACCATGGACATCTGGGATTGGCGGCAGAAGGTCGAAGAGGGCAAGATCGACGACGCACGCACCAACTGCTCGATCATCATGTATGACCGCGAAGGCACACCCGCTGCGCAGTGGGACCTGATCAACGCCTGGCCGTCGAAGGTGACCGGCCCGGAGTTCAAGTCGGACAGCAACGACTACGGCGTCGAAGAGGTGGTGCTCGTGCACGAAGGCATGCGGCGCGTTTCAGTCTAATGGGCATCAAGGGGGCCTAGCCTATGGATGGGCAGACTGAGTACCCATTTACGCTCCCGGTCGGATATCGGGATCAGGAAGGCAATGTACACAAAGAAGGTGTCATGCGGATGGCCACGGCGATGGACGAGATCGCGCCCTTGCGCGATCTCCGCGTCCGCGCGAACCAGGCTTACCTGGCGATCATTCTGCTCTCGCGGGTGATCGTCAGGTTGGGTTCGCTGCCGAACATTAACACGAGCATCATCGAAAACTTGTATGTTGCCGACCTGGCGTACTTGCAGACACTCTACCGGAGCATCAACGAAGAAGGCAAGAGCACAATCAAAGTCACGTGTCCGGAGTGTCAGACCGAGCACGAAATAGACCTCTCCGCGCTGGGGGGGTCGTAGGCTACCCCTCGGAACGCCTGCATGAGGAGGTAGCCTATCTAGCGTATCATTTCCACTGGCCGCTTGACGACATCCTGCAATTGGAACACGGAGAGCGGCTTACGTGGGTGAATGAGGTCGCCAAGATCAACCGCAGGCTAAGCCCTGCCGTTTCATCATAGACCGTCAGAGGCGGTAGGGTGCTGGAATCATTCTTAATCAGGAGTTACGCAGTTCGCTGGTCGAGCCTCGCGCTGAGCGCGAGACGAAGCGT
>JBHHUI010000353.1:0-4067 GCA_046753805.1 Anaerolineales bacterium | reverse complement strand
CTCACACAACGGCTCAGCCGCGACCCGACGCCCGAGGAATTGGCCGTAGAGCTGGAAGTGACGCCGAAGAAAGTCGAGGATATGATCCAGATCGCGCGACGCCCGCTATCGCTGGAAATGCCCACCGACGAGGAAGAGGATTCGACGCTGGGAGACTTCATCGAGGACGAAGACAGCCCAGCGCCGGCGGACCAGGCGACCAACCACCTGCTTCGCCAACAGTTGCAGGACGTGCTGTCGGAGCTGCCGCCGCGCGAAGTGCGCATCCTGCAGCTGCGCTATGGCCTGCTCGACGGCGAGTCCTACACTCTCGAAGAGGTCGGCAAGAAGATGGGCGTTACGCGTGAACGCGTGCGCCAGATTGAAGCGCAGGCGCTGAGCCGGCTCCGGCAACCATCGCACCGGCGTAAACTGCAGGATTACCTCACCGAAATCTAGCTTCCGACCCGCAGTCCGAGGCAACAAAAAAAGCCGGCGATGCTGATCGCCGGCTTTTGCTGTTAACTTGATCCGTCAATTATCACGATGTGGCGGTTCGGACGCGGCTGGGGACTGCGAGCCCCAGATCGCGCCTTCGAGCGCCCGCGCACCGCGCAGCACGGCGGAACGCACCCGCGCCATGCTGTAGATGGTCTGACGGCGCACCTGCTGAAGACGGCTCAGCTCGGGCGGCGGCGTCGCGTCCCACTCAACCAGCGTAGCGCCCCAGGTTAGCCCGCCTCCAAACGCAACGAAAATCACCTTGTCATTCGGTTTGACGCGGCCGGCTTCTACAGCCTCGCACATTGCGATTGGGATAGAGGCTGTGCTGGTGTTCCCGTAGCGATCGACATTGATAGCGAATTTGTCTTCTGACAAGCGGAGCGCCCTTTGGGCTGCGTTAATGATGCGACGATTGGCCTGATGTGGGACGATGAGGTCCACCTCGCTCACCGGGATGCCCGCCGCTGCTGCGACTTCGCGGCAGGCCGCCGACATGACCCGAGTCGCAAACCGGTAAACCTCGCGCCCGTTCATGTGGATGGTATGCAAGTTGTCACGCAGGGTTTCGTAACTTGCCGGCATCCGGCTGCCGCCCGCGGGTACGGAAAGCAGGTCGCCGCCGGAACCATCGGAACGCAACAACGATGTGGCGATGCCGCCCGGCTGCTCGCTCCGCTGCAACACGAACGCACCAGCGCCATCCCCAAAAAGAACACACGTCGAGCGATCTTCCCAGTTCACAATCTTGGAAAGCGTTTCAGCGCCAATTACCAGCGCAGTGGTCATGCCGCCGGCCTTGATCCCTTGCGCAGCCATGGTGAGGCCGTAGACAAAGCCGGTACATGCTGCCGCCAGGTCAAAAGCGCCTGCATTGCGTGCGCCCAGCGCATCCTGGACAATGCTCGCGGTGGAAGGGAAGAAATGCTGTGGTGTGGAGGTCGCCACAATCACAAGGTCGATCTGCTCCGGCGCAACGTCGGCCATGTCTAGCGCTTTGCGGGCAGCGTCAATGGCGAGCGAGGCGGTCGATTCGTCACCCTCGGCAATATAGCGCTGCCGGATGCCGGTGCGGGACACAATCCATTCGTCGCTCGTGTCGACCATCCGCGCCAGATCGGCGTTCGTCACGACTTTCTGTGGAACCGCCATCCCCCATCCGGTGATGTGCGCGTAGAACAAACCTTGTGGCTTGAACCCGCTCCAGAAGTCCTTGCCCGTTCCGTTGGCGGATAGCTCGGAAGAAATCATTGGCTTGGCCCGTGCCCGTTGCGGCTATGGCCATTGTGATATCGCCCAAGGACCAGGCACGCGTTATGGCCGCCAAATCCGAATGAGTTGGACATCACGTTCTCAACTTCAGCTTCGCGCGTCGTGTTTGGGACATAGTCCAGATCGCATTCTGGATCAGGGGTCTCATAATTGATGGTGGCCGGCAAGACGCCATGGTGGATTGCCATCACCGACATGATGGCCTCCAGCGCCCCGGCAGCCCCGAGCAGGTGACCGTGCATGGATTTGGTCGATGAGACCGGCGTATCGTATGCGCGCTCGCCGAATACCGCTTTAATCGCTGCGGTCTCGCTCTTGTCGTTCAGGCGCGTTGACGTGCCATGCGCATTCAGATACCCAATGTCGCTGGGTTGCAGGCCGGAGTCTTCAAGCGCCAGGTGCATGCAGTGGGCGGCGCCGGCCCCATTTGCGGCTGGCGCAGAAATGTGGAACGCATCATTGGTGAGCGAGTACCCTTTCACCTCGGCGTAGATGCGCGCGCCGCGGGCGACCGCGTGTTCCTCGGATTCGAGCACGAGGATGGCGGCGCCTTCACCGGCCACGAACCCGTCGCGGTTGGCGTCGAACGGGCGCGAGGCGCGTTGAGGATCGTTGTTCCGTTTTGACAATGCCCCCATATTGGCGAAGCCTGCCATGACCAGGGAGTTCAGAACCGCTTCCGCGCCGCCAGCCAGCATAACATCCGCCGCGCCGCGCCGGATTATCTCGGTTGCTTCACCGATTGCGTTTGTGCCGGTTGCACACGCTGACGTCACGCAGAGGTTGGGCCCGCGCGCGCCAAAGAAGATCGCCAGCTGCCCGGCGGCCGTGTCGGGCAGCATCATTGGAACCATGAATGGGCTGATGCGGCCCGGACCGCGCTCGCGCAAAACGTCCGCCTCCACGAGGGCGGTCGAGATGCCGCCAACCCCGGTTCCGACTACGATTCCGACGCGGTCACGGTTGTCGTCGCCAATGGAAAACTCCGCGTTGGCGAGGGCCTCGCCGGTGGCAACGGCTGCGAACTGTGAGAATCGATCCAGCCGGCGCGCTTCCTTGTGTCCGAAGTGGTCTTGCGGATCAAAACCTTTGACCTCACCCGCAAATTGCGTGCTGTGGTCGCTGGCATCGAACCGCGTTATTCTTCCGATGCCCGACCGACCCGCAAGCACCGACTGCCACGTCTCTTGGACATTGTTCCCCAACGGATTTATGGACCCCAGCCCAGTTATGACGACTTTCTTTCTCACAAGCTCTCCAGTTTTGTTATTTAGATTCAGAGCACAATAGACATGCAAAATTCAGGACTTCCGGCGTATATGACGTGACGGCGGAATCCCTCCATCTATTAGAGTTTAACACACTCGGCTATCAATAGATGCGCTGCCGGTTGCTTGGTTTCGCGGAGATTCGAGTACGTCGCTGTCGGGCGCGACCGGGTTATAATTCGCCCTTGAGGCACTATGATTCTTGTTACCGGAGCAACCGGGTTTGTGGGGCGGGCGCTCGTGCCGCGCCTCGCCGACATGGGGGCGGATTTGCGCTGCCTCATCCGACCATCTGAACAGAACCCGCAACTGCCGCGCGGCGTGCCCGTGCAGGTGGCGGTCGCATCGCTTCCGGAATTCCGTGGCATTCGCGCAGCGATGGTGGGTGTAGACACGATAATCCACCTCGCCGGCTCTGAGTGGCGTGGATCGCCAGCTGCGCTCATGCAGGTGGATTATGAAGGTTCGCGCAAATTACTCGAGGCGGCGGTCGAAGCAGGCGTGCGCCGGATTGTGTATATCTCACATCTTGGCGCCGACCGGGCCTCCGCTTATGGCCTACAGAAAGTGAAGGGCCTCATCGAAGAATTTATTCGAAAGTCCGGCATTTCGCATACGATCATACGCAGCGCGATCGTGTACGGCGCAGAAGACCATTTTACGAACTTGTTGGCCATGCTGCTGCACGTGGCCCCCGGATTTTTCCCGGTTCCCGGTACCGGTAAAGTGCAGCTGCAACCGCTGTGGGTTGAAGACCTCGTGACATGCATTGAATGGTGTCTGGACGAGCCCGGGTACATAAACCAGACGTACTCGGTCGGCGGGCCGGAATTCCTGTCGTTCAACCAGATCGTTAAGCACGTCATGGAACGCACGGGAAGACGACGCCCCATCATACCCGTGCCCGCGCCTTATCTGCGGGCGCTGATTAAGGTGGCGGAACGAATCGTGCCACGGTGGCCGCTGAACTCGCGCTGGCTCGACTATCTGGCGGTTAACCGCATGTGCGAATTGCACTCCGCGACCCGATTCTTTGGCATCAAGCCG
>JBHHUI010000352.1:0-4072 GCA_046753805.1 Anaerolineales bacterium | reverse complement strand
AGATGATCGACGTCTTGCCGGGCATCAGCTTCAACAGCCCGCGCGGCACATTCAAGCTGGACGCGAATTCACAGAACCCGACCCAGCGCATCTACGTGCGCAAGGTGGAAGAGGTTGACGGCGAACTGCATAACGTCATCCTCGAAGACCTGGGCGAGATCACCGACCCCGGCGACGACTCGCTCGGATAGCTCCCCCGCAATCCCCCTTCCCGCGCCGGCGTGGAAGGGGGATGAACATCCCATGGAGACCTTCACCCTCCAGCTTCTCAACGGACTCGTCTTCAGCATGCTGCTGTTCATCATGGCGGCCGGGCTTTCGCTCATCTTCGGCCAGATGAACGTGATCAACCTCTCCCATGGCGCATTCTATCTGCTGGGCGGCTATATCGGCCTCTCGATGGTGCGCGCGTTCGATGACTTCTGGCTCGCACTCATACTGGCCCCACTCGCAGTAGGCGGGCTTGGACTCGCAATCGAATACTTCTTTCTACGCCGCCTGTATGGCAGCCACCGCCATCTGGATCAGGTGCTTTTCACATTCGGGCTGGCGCTCATAGCTGCCGACCTCATTCGCTGGAACTGGGGAGCGTACGTCGAAGCGGTGCCGGCCCCGCCCACTCTCACGGGCCAGGTGTCGGTGCTGTTCACACAGTTTCCGCTTTACAGGCTGTCGCTGATCGGGTTCGGGCTGCTGCTGGGTGTGTTCCTGTGGCTCTTTATCGGGCGCACGCGCATCGGTGCGATCATTCGCGCAGGCGTCTCCGATCCGCAAATGGTGAGCGGCCTTGGCATCAACGTCAACCTGGTTTTTGCAGGCGTGTTCGCGCTCGGCACGGCGCTGGCAGCGCTCGCCGGTGTCGTCGGCGCGCCGGTCATGAACTTATATCCGGGCCTCGACTTTGAAATCCTGATCCTGACACTCGTGGTCGTCGTGGTCGGCGGGCTGGGCACGCTGCGCGGCGCATTCCTCGGGAGCCTGCTGATTGGCATGGCCGACACCTTCGGCAAGGCGTTCCTACCGCAATTCGCACTTTTCCTGATCTTCGCTGTCATGGCGATCGTGCTGCTGATCAGGCCATCCGGCCTGGCCGGGCTGAAAGGTCTCTAGGGATGGCAGCGCATCCGGCGCTGGCCGAGCAGTTCCGTCGGGCGCGCGCCTGGGCGGCCGTTCGTCGTCCGTGGATTCTCGCGGTGCTGGCGGCAATTGCACTCGCCTTGCCATATATCGTCCGCACCTACGTCCTGAGCCTCACCATCGAGGTACTCATCTTTGCCATATTCGCCATGAGCCTCGATCTGCTACTGGGTTATGCCGGACTGCCATCCTTCGGGCACGCAGCCTATTTCGGATTGGGCGCGTACATTCTGGCGTACATCACCAGCCGCAGCGATCTGGCGCTCGGTCTGACGGACAACTTGCTGATTACACTCCCAATCGTATTGGTGGGTACGGGCCTGGCCGCATTCGTGATCGGGTATTTCGCGCTGCGCACCAGCGGCATCTACTTTCTGATGATCACACTGGCGGCTGCCCAAATGCTCTTCAGCATTGCAATCCGTTGGTCAAGCGTGACGGGCGGCTCCGACGGTCTGACGGGCGTGCCACGCCCGTTCATCGGCATCGGCCCACTTGGGTTCACGATTGGGTCGCGCGAGGGCTACTACTATCTGGTGCTGGCGCTGCTGCTGGGCACGTGGTGGCTGCTGCACCGCATTGTGAACAGCCCATTTGGTTGGACGCTGCGCGGAATCCGCGAAAACGAGCAGCGCATGCGCGCGCTGGGGTACAACACTTTCCGCTACAAAATGGCGGCGTTCGTCATCGCCGGCGCATTTGCCGGACTGGCCGGGCTGTTGCTCGCGCACTTCTTCTGGACGGCTGCACCGGACAATCTGTACTGGACTATGTCCGGCCAGGTGCTGATTATGGTCATCATCGGCGGCTCCGGCACGTTGGATGGGCCGATCCTGGGGGCAGCGCTCGTTCGCTTGCTGCCCAGCATTGTCAGCTCGTACACCGACCGCTGGCAAACGGTGATGGGCATCGTGTTCATTCTATTTGTGTTGTTCGCCCGCCGAGGCATCATCGGATTACTGCAACGGCAGCGAGAGGAACCTGCATGAGTCAGCTGCGCGTCGAGGATTTGCGCCGCAATTTCGGTGGGCTGGCAGCGCTGGCGAATGTTTCGCTGCAGGTCGACCCCGGCGAACGCCGTGCGATTATCGGCCCGAACGGCGCCGGCAAGACGACACTCTTCAACGTGATCGCCGGCGAGTTGCCGCCGACGGCCGGGCGCGTCTGGTTGGACGACCGTGACATCACCGGCTTGCCGGTGCATATGCGCGCCAACCTGGGCCTGGGGCATACCTTCCAGCGCAACAATCTCTTTACCGGTCTGACGGTGTACGAAAACGTACGCCTGGCGGTGCAGCACCATCATCGGGTAGACCACGACTGGTTTCGAACGGCGGATTCATTTACGCAAGTTGCGACCGATGCCGACAAGTTGCTCGATCAACTCGGCATCGCCGAACAGCGCGGCCAGCCGGTCAGCACGCTGGCGTACGGCCAGCAGCGCGCACTCGAAATTGCGCTGGCGCTTGCCACACAACCGACGGTGCTGCTGCTCGATGAGCCGACAGCGGGCATGTCGCCGATGGAAACCGCCGACATGGTCAAGTTGATTGGCGACCTGACGCGCGATCTGACGATTCTGATCGTCGAGCACGATATGGACGTCGTGTTTTCGCTGGCAGATAAGATTACCGTTCTACATTACGGACAGGTACTTGCAGAAGGCGCGCCGGAACAGGTACGCGACGACCCCACGGTGCAGGAAATTTACCTGGGCACGAATGGTGCGGCGTGAGCGACCAGATATGAGTAAGACCGGGAGCTGCCCTGAACTCTGTACACTCCGTGTCACTGTGGTGAATAGTTTTCCAGCGATCCGAGGCGAACTGTCTCATGCTCATCGTTGACGACATTCACACGTACTACGGCGACAGCCATGTGCTCCAGGGTGTCTCGCTCCGCGTCGCAGAAGGCGAGGCTGTGGCGCTGCTCGGGCGCAACGGCGTGGGCAAGACCACGACTATTGCTTCCATTATCGGCTTCACCCCGTCTCGTGGCGGGCGCATCCTCTTTCGCGGTCAGGATATTACCCGCGCGCCTTCACACGTGACGGCGCGTCTCGGCGCTGGGCTGGTGCCGCAGGGTCGCGCCATTTTCCCGACGTTATCCGTGCGTGAGAACATCACGCTGGCGGCGCGCAATGCCGCCAGCGGCGGTTGGACTCTGGCGCGCGTGCTTGAAACATTTCCCCCGCTGGCAGAGCGGCTGTCGCATCGCGGCGGGCAACTCAGCGGCGGTGAGCAGCAGATGCTGGCGATCGCACGTGCGTTGATGACCAATCCCGCACTACTCTTGCTTGACGAGCCGTCAGAGGGCCTGGCGCCGCTCATCGTGGCCGAGATTGGGCAGATCATTGCCAAGCTGCGTGCACAGGGTCTATCCATTCTACTCGTCGAGCAAAACCTTTCGCTGGCGCTCGGCGTTGCGGATCGGGTATACGTCATGAACAAGGGGCGCATCGTCTTCGAAGGCACGCCTGACCAACTGCGCGCTGACCAGCAAGTCCTCCAAAATTACCTCGGCGTCTGAATCCGGGCGCCTCCCAGACCGCACCCGCCCCGGATGCGCCCACGCCGCGCAACGGCGCCGTTGCCCGTACATGCCTTTTGTCATGCCTGAATTTGTGACATTCGTCATGTGACGGCTGCCGCCTGCCCTTCTACTATATTAGGCACTTTCACTTCGTCCGAATATTTCCTGACATATATTCGCGTCACACGTTATGCCGCCTGCCACCGGCCAGCGCACACAAGATTTAATCTTCACGCTTTTTGGCGATTATCTCGCCGCGCGCGGGGATGACATCTGGATTGGGAGCCTGATCGAAATCCTGGGAGCGCTCGGTGTATCCGAGCAGGCCGTACGCTCGACCGTATCCCGGATGGCGCGCAAGGGCTGGCTGTCGTCGACAAAATGTGGCCGCAATAGCTTCTAC
>JBHHUI010000351.1:0-4072 GCA_046753805.1 Anaerolineales bacterium | reverse complement strand
CGTATTACCCCATCGACGAGCTGCGCTATGGGGAGAATCCGCATCAGCGGGCGACGGTGTACGGGGAGAAGCCGGGCGCCGGACCGTTGGGCGGCGAACTGCTGCAGGGCAAGCCGCTGTCGTACAACAACCTCCTCGACCTGGACGCCGCCTGGCGCTCCGTGTCCGCCTTCCGGGAATCCGCGGTGGTGGTCGTGAAGCACGTCAGCCCATGCGGCCTCGCCGTTTCCGACGACGTCGGAGACGCCGCCCGGCTGGCCATCGCGTCGGACCCGGTGTCGGCCTTCGGGAGCGTGATCGCCTGCAATCGGGAAGTGGACGCGGCGTTTGTGGATGCCCTGAGCGACCTGTTCGTGGAGTGCATCATTGCGCCGGGCTTCGCGCCGGAGGCGCGCGAGCGGCTGGCCTCGCGCCGCCGCAGGAGCGTGCGCCTGCTCCGGAGCCAGACCGCGCCCCACCCACAGGAATTCGAAGTTCGATCCATCGTTGGAGGCCTGCTGCGCCAGTCGGTCGACGCGGGCGATCCGCCCGACGCCGCCGCATGGCGCACCGTGACCGAGCGCGAGCCGACGGAGGCCGAGCGGGAGGATTTGCGCTTCACCTGGCGGGCCTGCCAGTTCGTCAAATCGAACGCGATCGTGCTGGCGCGCTCGGATGGGGAGGCGCGCTTCACGGTCGGCATCGGCGGGGGCCAGCCCAACCGGGTAGACTGTGTGCGGATCGCCGGCGAGCGCGCCGGGTCGGAGCGGGCGCGGGGGGCCGTGCTCGCCTCGGACGCTTTCTTCCCGTTCCCCGACGGCGTGGAGACGGCGGCTGCGCTGGGCGTCACGGCGATCGTGCAGCCGGGCGGCTCGGTGCGAGACGAATCCGTCATCGCGGCGGCCAACGCCGCCGGCATCACAATGCTCTTCACCGGAGTCCGCCACTTCCGCCACTAACCGCTAAGCATCAATTGCCAGTTATCAGTCGTCAGTCTCAATCCCCATGTCTCCCATGCCCACTCCTCCACCTCCACACCACCTCCGATTCGATTCCAACGGCCTGATCCCGGCTGTCGCACAGGACGCCGACAACGGCGACGTGCTGATGGTCGCGTGGATGAACGCGGAAGCGTTACAGCGCACGCAGGAGACTGGCGAGGCGCACTTCTGGAGCCGCAGCCGCCGCGAGCTGTGGCGCAAAGGCGCTACATCGGGAAACGTGCTGCGGGTGCACGAAATCCGCGTGGACTGCGACGGGGACACATTGCTGTTGCGCGTGACGCCGACCGGCCCGGCCTGCCACACCGGGGCGCGCTCCTGTTTCTTTCGGACATTGGAGGCGGCTGATGCTGCATGAACTCTTCGACATCATCGAACAGCGCAAGGCGAGCATGCCGTCCGGTTCATACACAGCGCAGCTGCTGCGCGCCGGCGAAGACGAGCAGCTCAAGAAGATCGGCGAAGAGGCCATGGAGGTGATCCTGGCAGCCAAAGGGCAAGGGGATGTCCGGCTGGTGGAGGAAATCGCGGACCTTTTCTACCACACGCTGGTGCTGCTGGCCGCGCGCGACCTGCATCTTTCGGACATCGAGGCCGAACTGCGCCGGCGGCACGCAAAGTGAACATCCTGCTCTTCGACATGGACGGCGTGCTGGTCGACCCACGCGCGTACCACAGCGCTCTGCAGGAGACCGTCCGCCTGATCGCGCAGGCGCTGGGGTTCGCGGACTTTGCTCTGACCGCGGAAGACATCGCGGAATTCGAGGCCGCGCGGGTCACGAGCGAATGGGACTCGTCCGCGATATGCGCCGCGCTGTTGCTGGAGCGTCTCTGGCAGGTCGATCCCTCGGCCGCGCTGCCCACCGCGCCGCCCCTGCCCCGGATTCCGCCGCACGGGCTGCCCGCCCCGGACGTGTCGGCCTTCTGCGCGCAATTGCGGGCCGCCGCCGAACCGCATGCGCCCGCGCGGCTGCGCGCCGAACGGGTCCAGCTGGACGGAAAGCGCGCACGGCCGGCCGGCCACGTCGCGGCTCTCACGGGCATCCTGCGCAACGCGACGGACCCGTACCGATCCTTGACGCACCGACTGTTTCAGGAGCTGGTGCTCGGGTCGGACGCCTTCTCCGAGACGTACGGGCTGGAGGCGCAGCTCGGCAGCGCGAGCTATCTGGCCACCCGCGATCTACCGCTGTTGCAGGGAAGCGCACGGGAGCGACTCCGCGCGTGGTTGCAGCACCCCAGGCGCCATGCGGTGATCGTCACCAACCGCCCGTCGCGCTCCCCGGACGGCGCTCGCGGCGCGCCGGAGGCGGAAATGGGAGCGGAGCTTTGCGGACTGGGCGATGCGCCCATGGTGGCGCTCGGCGCGCTGTCCTGGCTCGCCGCACAACGCGGCGTGGGCGCAGAGCAGTTCATCAAGCCCTCGCCGGTGCACACCCTGGCGGCGCTGCGCTGCGCCATGGGCGACGCGCCGGCCCGGGCGCTGGAGGCCTCCGCCGAACTCGCAGCCGACCAACGCGACGACGGCGGCTGGCAGCGCCTTCACGGCGCGACCGTGCAGGTTTTCGAAGACTCAGTGAAAGGTTTTAAAAGCGCGCGGCGCGCCCAACAGATGCTTGCCGGGATCAAGGTCGAGATCGACGTGCGCCTGTTCGGAATTTCGGAGCCGGCGGTTAAGCAGCGCGCGCTGCAGCGAGACGGCGCGCACGTGTTCCGCCACATCTCGGAGGCGCTGGCGTCGGTTCTGGCGTAACTGCGCCCGGCTGAAGGCACATATTCAGTTGGCGCGCCCGTCAAGTTCACTCCGGGCGGGATCAGGCTTCGGGAGGCTCACGCAGCCGTTCCGCCATCGCGCGGGCGCGCTGCGGGGCATCCCCCACATAACCTTCGAAGGCGAGATGGCGGCGGATGTCTTCCTCCATGAGGTGCTCGCGCAGGGCCGGCTCCTCGGCCAACCGATCGGCGAGCGGGTTGGGCCGGCCCGCCCGGACGGCCGTCCACGCCTCCATGGAGTGCTCGCGAATGCGGGCGTGCATCGCCTGCCGGTCGGCCCCGGCCCGCACGAGCGCCATCAACAGCGGCTCAGTGCCGACGAAGAGGCCGAACCGCGCCAGGTTTCGGTCGATGGCGGCGGTATCGACGACCAGCCCCTCCACGATCCGCAGCGCCGTTGCAAGCAGCTCATCCGCGATTAGAAAGGCCTCCGGCAGCAACAACCTGCGGTTGGCCGAGTCGTCCAGTGTGCGCTCCAGCAGATTGTGGGCGGCGTTGTCCCACGCGACTCTCGGTAGCGCCGCCAGGTAGCGCGCCAGGCTGTCGATCTTCTCGGCGTTGATCGGATTGCGTTTGAACGGCATCGCCGAGGAGCCTACCTGTCGCGCGCCGAACGGCTCGGCCCACTCGCCGACAAGCGGCGACTGCAGCAGGCGCACATCGAACGCGAACTTGTAGAGCGTCGCCCCCAGGCCGGCCAGCGCGTTCAGCACCAGCCAGTCTTGCTTGCGCGGATACGTTTGCGTCGCAACGGGGAAGGCCTGCAGGCCGAGCCTGCGGAGCGCGTCGGACTCCATCTCGGCCGCCGTCCAGCCGGTGCCGTGCAGCAGCACGCCAAACGCAGCGCCCGTGCCGACGGCGCCCTTGAACCCCTTGCCCCGGATTCCGGCGCGGACGCGGGCGAGTTCGGCTTCGTCCTGCGCCAGGTCCTGCCCGTGTTGCGCCAGCCGATACCCCACCGTCGTCAACTCGGCGGGCTGCAGGTGCGTGAAGCCGAGCGTGGGAACGTCGGCGTAAGCGTCGATCTGGTCGGCGAGGCGCGCGTTGACACGTCGCAGATTCTTCAGCACAAGGTCAAGGCCCCGCTGCAGTCGCAGCGCTTCCACGTTGTCGAGGATGTCCATCGATGTGGCGCCCAGGTGCAGCACGCCGCCGCCCAGCGGACACTGCCCGGCGTAGGTCAGCAACTCCGCCATCAGGTCGTGCCTGATCTCGGCCTCGATCTCGCGCGCCCGCGCCAGGTCCACGTCTTCGACATGGGCGCGCAAATCCGCCACCTGTTCCGCGCTGACCAACCCGGCGGCGTGCTGCGCCTCGGC
>JBHHUI010000350.1:0-4090 GCA_046753805.1 Anaerolineales bacterium | reverse complement strand
GTGAGCACCACGCGGCAGACGCCATCGATATGAGCGCTGGGAACAATTTCCGGCATGAGTACCCCCAAAAGGACGGCCCCGTACGAACGCGATATAATCTCGTTATTGCAGGGCTTAACGCTAACACCCCGCCAGCCCTCCGAAGCCCTCGATGGGGCGACAAGCTCAGGGTAAATTGACGGGGTGTGCTATTACAGGTGCGCTCGGAGAGACTCGAACTCTCACGCCCAAAAGGGCACAGGCCCTCAACCTGCCGCGTATGCCAATTCCGCCACGAGCGCATGTTACGACTAGAAAGCCGGGCGGTATTATAGCATCGGGCGAAGGCTTGTCGACTATTTCATGTTCGAACTTCCCCTCTTCCCACTAAACACGGTCTTGTTTCCGGGCATGCCGATCGCCCTGCACATCTTCGAAGAACGCTACAAGGAGATGATCGGCGCGTGCCTGCGCCACCAGACGCCCTTTGGCGTCGTGCTGATCCGGCGCGGCGCAGAGGCGCATGGTCCGATCGCTGAAACCTATCCGGTGGGGTGCCGCGTCCACATCGCTGAATCGGAACGGCTTGGTCAGGGCCGATTTAACATCAACGCTATCGGCAAAGATCGCTTCCGCATTGTCGGACTCAAGCACAACCATCCATACCTTGTCGGCATGGTTGAGGCCATGCCGCTCGCGCACGCTGCGGCCTCCCGTGTGCGCGCCGGCGGGCGTGCGTTGCGCCCCTGGATCGACCGCTACCTCGACATACTCTCCTCCGCCGGTAAACTCGAAATCGATCACCAGCACCTCCCGCGCGACCCGATTGCCCTTGCATACCTTGGCGCCATTGTGTTGCAGATGCCGCCCCAGCTCAAACAGCCGCTCCTCGAAATCGATTCGGCCCCGGTGCTCGTAGACGAGTTGCGCCACGTCTACCGGCGCGAGGTGGCGCTGCTGCGCGCAATGCTCCACACCCCGCAGGAAGAAGGACCTTTCACCACCAACTAGCGGGCCACGGGAGTGGTCAACAAATCGGGCATGGGTTTTAGCCCCGGATTACTCCGGGTGAGTCCGTCTGCGGTTTTCCAGTATAATCAGCCTCCGGTCGCCGTTGTCGCGCGCCAGCAATGCTGCAACCCGCTTAGAATCCAGACACATGCGAATCGCTCTTGACGGTATGGGAACCGATCATTACCCCGGCGCAGAGGCCGAAGGCGCCGTGTTGGCCGCCCGTGAATTCGGGTGCGAGATGATCCTGACGGGGGACGAGACGCTGCTGGCCCCGGCGCTTGCCGCGCACCAGACCCCCGCAACAAGGGATCGGGTGCGCATCGTTCACTCGCCCGAACACCTGGCGATGGGCGAGAAGCCCGCCTTTGCCTCCCGCCGCAAGTCCAATAATTCGATGGCGCGCGGAATGCAACTGGTGCGCGACGGAGAGGCGGATGCGTTTGTGACGGCTGGCAACACCGGAGCGGCGTTGACCAACGCCCTGTTGGTTCTCAAGCGTATTTCCGGCGCCAAGCGCCCGGCGCTGACCGTGATGCTGCCGACGGCCACCGGCAGCACGATCGTGCTCGACATCGGAGCGAACGCCGACTGCAAGCCCGAATACCTGTATCAGTTCGGGGTGATGGGCAGCGTTTACGCCGAGAAAGTGCTGCAGATCGACCGGCCGCAAGTGGGACTGCTCGCCAATGGCGAGGAGGCCGGCAAGGGCAACGCACTGGTACGGGAAGTGTTTCCACTATTGGCAGAGGCTCCAGTCAACTTCGTCGGGAATATCGAGCCACAGGCGCTGTTTGCCGGTAAGGCAGATGTAGTCGTGACGGACGGATATACGGGCAACATATTGATCAAATCAGCCGAGTCGGTGGCAGCTCTGGTGGGCGATCTCATCAAAGGTGCCTTCAAATCAAACCCCCTGGCGATGGCCGGAGGCGCGCTCGCGCGCAGCGCGCTGCGGCAGGCCGGGCGGCGCATGGACCCGACTGAGTATGGCGGCGTACCATTGCTGGGCGTCAACGGCGTGGTCATCGTCGGCCATGGGCGCTCCAACGGGCGCGCCATTCGCAGCGCTATCGGAGTCGCCATCCGGGCGGTTGAACAGAACATCGTGGGCGAGATTCGCAGCGTGCTTTCGGAGCGCCTGGTAGCCGTCCAGACACAAGCAGCCGCATGACGAAACTTAACGGGAAGCGGTCGGACGGGCGCCCCCGCGTCGTCATCACGGGGATGGGAGCGATTACCCCGCTTGGGCTTTCAAAGGACGCGTTTTGGGAGGGCCTGGTCAACGGGCGCAACGGCATTGTGCGCATTACTCAGTTCGACGCCAGCCCCTACGAATGCCAGGTCGCCGGCGAGGTGTCCGACTTCGATCCGACGAACTACATGGACGGCAAGGAAGCGCGGCGGATGGCGCGCTCATCCCAGTTTGCCATTGCGGCAGCGCAGGAGGCCGGCCGCGATGCCGGGATCGGCTCTTTTGAACTCAATCCTGAGCGTACCGGCGTCGTGTTTGGAACCGCCATCGGCGGCCTTGACGAAGCCGACAAAGGCATGCAGGATTTTCGCGGCCGGGGGGCGCCACGCGCTAAGCCCTTCGCCATCACGGCCAGCATCCCCAATATGCCGGCGCACCACGTGAGCCGCACGTTCCAGACTTTCGGGCCGATCATGACCGTTGTGACGGCCTGCGCCACCGGTACACAGGTGATTGGCGAGGGCGCCGAGTTGATTCGGCGCGGGACAGCCGACCTCGTCTTTGCGGGCGGCACCGAGGCCACAATTCGAGATTTTGCGATGGCCGGTTTTGGCGGCATGCGCGCGCTCCCCATCCACTTCAACGAGCACCCCGAAAGCGCCTCCCGGCCATTCGACCGCAACCGGGAAGGGTTTGTGTTCTCAGAAGGCGCGGGGGCGGTTGTGCTCGAACGCCTCGAGCATGCCCGCAGACGCGGCGCGCGCATTTATGCAGAGGTGCTCGGCCATGCGTCGTCGTCCGATGCATTCCATGTCGCGCAGCCGGACCCATCGGCGGCGGGCGCAATCCGGGCCATGCGCTGGGCGCTCGAAGACGCCTGCGTCAACACTTCCGATGTCTTCTACATCAATGCCCACGGTTCGAGCACACCGCTAAATGACCCGCTGGAGACGATGGCGATCAAGAACCTGTTTGGCGACGCAGCGTACAACATTCCGGTGTCGTCCACGAAGAGCATGATCGGGCATCCCATGGGCGCTTCCGGCACACTGGAGGCGATAGCGTGTATCATGGCGATTCAGACCGGCTGTGTGCACCCGACGCGCAATCTCGACGAGGCCGACCCGGACTGCGACCTCGACTATATCCCCCACACGGCGCGCGATATGCAAGTATCGATTGCGCTCTCGAATTCGTTCGGCCTGGGCGGCCAAAACGCTTGTGTCGTATTGGGCCGCTTCGACAGGTAACTCACTTTCAGTTCATACCATGCTTGCTATTACTAACGAACGCATCATCCAACGCAACGCAAAACTGGCGAAGTTCATCTATCCGCTCGGCCTGATTGTGCTGGCCTCTGGATTGGTCACTTCGTTCGTACGACCCGATCTCGTCATCGTCCCGTACACAACGCTGATCATCGGTTTTCTGCTTTCAAACTTTGCCGTATACATGACCAATCGCTATGTGACTCGGCCGGACCGGCCCCGGCCCGACCGCGCGCTTTCGGACGCGCTGAAAGGGTTGGACGATCGCTACCGGTTATATGCATTCCATCTACCCGCCAGCTACACATTGGTAACGCCGGCCGGTGTGTACGCCGTCGTCCCCAAATTTCAGGGCGGACAGCTCACATGGGACGAAAAGCGACGCCGGTTCCGCCATCGGGGCGGCAGCTTCTTTCGCAACTTCTTCGGCCAGGAGGGGCTTGGCAACCCGCTGGCCGAGGTGGGTTCCGAAATGCGCAAGCTGACACGGTATCTCGAAAAAGAATTCGGCGAATCCGCTCCGGAAGTGAAGCCTCTGATTGTGTTCACAAATCCCAAGATCGAAATTCAAGGTATGAAAGACGTGCCGGCGTCGGTTGTCAAGGGCAAACGGCTGAACGCGTTTCTGCGCAAGCAG
>JBHHUI010000349.1:0-4111 GCA_046753805.1 Anaerolineales bacterium | reverse complement strand
GGCGAGCATCCGCAGCGTGTTGGCCGTCGTGTGCCTGGCCGGTTAAGATGCAAAGAGATGCCGATTCTAGTCAGGAACATTTCGCTGGATCTGGACGAGCCTGAGGAGGTGGTGCTGTCCCGCGCCGCTTCAAAGCTCAGGATTCCCGTGGAGGCCATCCGCAGCTATTCGGTCGTGGCTCGCTCCGTGGACGCGCGTCACGGTCGCGTTCGGCTCATTTACCAGATCGAGATGGCGCTCGATGAGCCGGCCCCGCGCGAAGCGAGCCGGCTGAAGCGGCTGCGCGGCAACGACGCGAAGTGGATAGAGCGAAGAAATGCGCCGGAGCCGACGCCCGGATCCCGACCCTTGCGGCAGCGTCCGGTTGTTGTCGGCTTCGGTCCAGCGGGCATGTTTGCGGCGTTGAGGCTGGCGCAATACGGGTATTGTCCGATCGTGCTCGAACGTGGTCAGGCGGTGAAGCGTCGGCATAAGGACGTCTTGCAACGCTACTACCGCGAGCGGGATTTCGATGCTGAGTCGAATTTGTTGTTCGGCGAGGGCGGCGCGGGGACGTACAGCGATGGCAAGCTCTACACACGCGTCAGCGACGATCTTTGTCGGTACGTTCTTGAGGAATTGTACCGGAACGGCGCCGATCCGGATATTTTGATCGATGCCCGGCCCCATATCGGCAGCGACAGGCTTCCGACCATCTGCACGCGTATCCGCAAGCGCATAGAGTTTCTCGGCGGTGAAGTGCGTTTTGCCGCCTCGCTCCGCGACATTCGGGTTGAGGAAGGCGCGATTGGGGCGATCGAGGTCGGCGGTGGGCAGTACCCCGAGGGCACGCAATGGGAACCGGTTGATCCGTTGATCCTGGCGGTCGGCCATTCCGCGCGGGATACGATTCGCATGTTAAAGAGCCGTGGCGTGCGCGTTGACGTTAAGTCGTTCCAGATCGGCGTGCGCATCGAGCATCCGCAGTCCATGATCGACGCCATTCAGTTCGGCTCCTGCGCCAGCCACGAACGTCTGGGGCCGGCCGAATATCAAGTGGTCGCCAAGGGGGCCGCATGCAGCGGGGACATGTACAGCTTTTGCATGTGTCCAGGCGGCGAGATTCTCCCAACCAATGAGTCTCCAGGGCTGATCGCCACCAACGGCGCGAGTCGCGCCAAGAGAGCCAGTCCGTTCGCCAACAGCGGTCTTGTAATCACGATCGATCCGGCCCGGTTGGGGTTGGATGCCCTGGCCGCCATGGCCTACCAGGAGCACTGGGAGAAAGCGGCGTTTGAGGCAACCGGGCGGACTTATGCGGTGCCGGCGCAGCGAGCGACGGATTTTCTCGCCGGGCGCGCTTCCGACGGCGCACTGGCTACGAGTTTCCCGCTCGGCGCGCAATGGACCGATATTCGTTCGCTGATCCCCGAGGAAGTTGGCCAGGCTTTGGAACGGGCGCTGCCCATGCTCGATGCCCGGCTCCCCGGATTCGCGGGCGCCGATGGGATTATCACGGCGCCCGAAACGCGTGCCAGCGCACCCATTCGCATAACACGCGATCGGGACACGCGGGCGGCGTTCGGGTATGCCAACCTTTACCCCGTGGGCGAGGGGGCGGGGTATGCCGGCGGCATCGTGAGTGCGGCCGTGGACGGCATCAAGACGGCGGACCTCCTGATTGCGCAGTATGCGCCTCCGGGATAGTGGGCGATAGCCTTAAAAGACGCGGGCAAGAATTCGACGATACAGATGGTGGATCCTGGCGAGGTAGCGCGGTTCCGTATGAAATAAGGCCGAGCGCGAGGCGATGGGTTGTACTGATGACGGATGATTTCATTATCGGAGCCAAGCTCGGCGACCTGGTCACCCGGATCGTGGAGAGCTACCGAACCGACGCGCGCACACAGCATATTGGTAAGCTGTACCTCCCTTCCCGTCTGGACATCATACGCACTACCGACTCCCTGCTCGAACTGCTCTACCCGGGCCTTATCGGCCGGCAACATCTGACCGAGCACAACGTGGCGTTTCACGTCGGCGATCTGCTGCCGCGCATCAGCGAAACACTTTGCAATCAGATTCTGCTGTGCCTTTGCTATGCGCGCGAACAGCAGGAGCCCAACCGGCGGGATGACGAGGCGTGCAGCGCGAAGGCGCGAGAAGTTACGCTGGCGTTCTTGGAAGGTATTCCGGCGATACGGGCGACGCTGGCGGGTGATGTGCAAGCGAGTTTTGACGGTGACCCGGCCGCCCAGGACTTTGACGAGGTGGTGCTGTCTTATCCGGGTTTGCTCGCGATCAGCGTCCACCGCATGGCACACGCCTTCTACGAATTCAAGGTTCCACTCATGCCGCGCATCATGGCAGAATGGGCGCACAACAAGACCGGTATTGATATCCACCCGGGTGCCCGCATCGGGCGCAACTTCTTTATCGATCACGGTACCGGCGTCGTCATCGGCGAGACCACGGACATCGGCGACAACGTCAAGATCTATCAGGGAGTGACATTGGGTGCCCTCTCATTCCCGAAAGATGACCGCGGCCGGATCATCCGCGAAACGAAGCGGCATCCGACCGTGGGCGACAACGTCACGATTTATGCCAATGCCATTATTCTGGGAGGCGAGACGGTCATCGGAGACAATTCCGTGATCGGCGGATCGGTTTTTGTGACATCGAGCGTGCCGCCGGATTCCGTGGTAACGTTCAAGCCGCCGGAGCTGCGCTTGAAGCCCAAAGGCGCCGGCCAGCCCAAACTGTCCGATGCCCAAAGCAGGCCGCCGAGCTCCGACGCGCTGGACGATTTTCCTGATTACTGCATTTGAATCGGACACGGCGCTCCCGAGCGATTGGCCTGCCTCGGAGGAATCCGCAACGACGCAAGCAGTCGCGCGGCGAAAGGACGGCCTTGGGGCGCGACGCTTGTCGTGCCATCATGCCGCGCGTTTCTTCGCGTTCTTCGCAGAGGCAGCCCGGCAGCGTGGCGGGCGTGCAGAGTATCCATTTCGCCACGTGGCGGTATGGGGTAGGCTGGGGTTTTGGTTTGGCTGGGTTTCATCGCGGTTGTTCTGAACGCGAACTCAAGGAAGGGTTGGCGATACGCTTATGGCTGGTGGGTGGCTCGATGAACTTAACCCCGCGCAACGCGAGGCCGTGACGCACGCTTCCGGGCCCCTTCTGGTCATTGCGGGGGCGGGAACGGGCAAGACGAAGACGCTCGCAGCGCGCGTGGCCCACCTGATCGAGCGAGGTGTCGCACCAGATCGGATTCTGCTGCTGACGTTTACACGCCGTGCGGCCGTTCAAATGCTCCAACGGGTGCGGCAGTTGCTTGATTCGGCTACGGCGTCCGCCGTCTGGAGCGGAACATTTCATGCCATCGCGAATCGGCTGCTGCGCATGTACGGGCCGGCGCTGAAGCTCGCCGGCGATTTCACGGTGATGGATCAGGGAGACGCGGCGGATTTGATGAACCTGATTCGCAGCGATCTCGGATACGCCAGAGGCAAGAAGCGTTTTCCCAACAAGACGACGCTGGTCAAGATCTATTCGCATACCGTCAGTGCGCAGGCTCCGTTGAGCGAAGTGCTGGCGCGCTACTTCCCCTGGTGCGCCGATGATGCGGAGGGGATGGCGACCATTTTCGAGGCATACGCACAGCGCAAGACGCTGCAGCACGTGCTCGACTACGACGATCTTTTGCTCTACTGGCGCGTCTTGCTCGGCGCACCGCGCGTCGGGCGGGCGGTGGCCGACCGTTTTGATCACCTGCTCGTCGACGAGTATCAGGACACCAACAACATGCAGGGCGAGATCGTTCGCGCGATGCGCCAAGGGTCGGGCAACGTCATGGTCGTCGGCGACGATGCCCAGTCCATCTATTCCTTTCGAGCCGCCACCGTGCGCAACATCCTTGGTTTTCCCAAGCAATTCGAGAACACACGCGTGATCGCGCTCGAGAAAAACTACCGCTCCACGCAGCCCATTCTTGATGCCTCCAACGCCGTCATGGAGCAGGCGTCGCAGCGGTACACGAAAAACCTTTATTCCGATCGGGCCTCCCAGCAAAAACCCATTCTGCTGACGTGCCAGGATGAGGACGAGCAGACCGACGCGGTGTGCACGC
>JBHHUI010000348.1:0-4116 GCA_046753805.1 Anaerolineales bacterium | reverse complement strand
GACGCCGACGCGCCAACCACTCGCGAACCAGCGCTGCGATGAAGAGCGGATTGTTGATCAAATAACGTCGCCACAGGCGGCGCGGTTCGGTCGCCAGCCGGAACAGCCATTCCAGTCCGGCGCGCTGCATCCAGCGAGGGGCCTGCGGCTTCAATCCGGCATGGAAGTCGAACGCAGCCCCGACGCCGATCAGCACGGAGGCCTTCAGGCGCTCGACGTGTGCAGCCATCCAGCGCTCCTGTTTGGGCGTGCCGAGTCCAACCCACACGATGTCCGGGCGCGCCGCGTTGATCGCCGCGACCATATCCGCCTCTTCCGCCGGGGTCAGTGGGCGGAACGGCGGCGCGATCATGCCGGCCACTTGCAGCCCGGGATAGCGGCGCTCGAGGACCTCGCGCAATAGCGCAAGCGCGCGCTCGCTCCCACCATAGAAAAAGTGCCGCCGTCCGGCGGCGAGCGAGTGTTCGCAGAGAGCCGCCAGCAGGTCCGGGCCGTACACACGCCCCACATGCCGGCGCCCGGCCAACCGTCCGAGCCAGACCAACGGCATCCCGTCCGGCGTGACCAGCCCGGCGCGATTGTGAATGTCGCACAGTTCGGGGTCGCGGCGGCTTTCCATCACGCCGTGCACGCCGGTAACGCACACATACTGCCTTGCGCGATCGGCGATCCACTGGTCGATGAGCGCGAGCGCCTGCGCCATGTTGACCGCGCTGACGTGCACGCCGAGGACGTCGAAGCTGACGGTTTCTATCGGCATCTCAGCCCGGCAGTCGACCTCAACGCTCCGTCAGCCGGCGGTCGAGGATGGCCTGCACCCGGTCGCGGTCTTTCACGGCGAAATACCAGTCCAGCGTGCGGCGCAGTCCATCACGGAACTTCACCCGTGGCTCCCAGCCGAGCCGTTCCCGCGCGAGCGAGTTGTCGGCGACGCGGTTCAACGGGCCGGTGGGCATTTCGGGCATAAGTTTGATCTCAGCCGCATGCCCGCTGTATTCCAGCACCAGCCGCACGGCGTCGATGACCCGCACACGCTCCATCGTGCCGAGGTTGACCGCCGCGCCGTCGTCGATCTTTTCGGCAGCCAGCAGCGTGCCGCGCACGATATCGTCGATGAAAGTCCAGTTACGCACCTGTGTGCCATCGCCCCACACTTCAAATGGGTCCTGGCGCACGAAAGCCTTTGCGATCATGGCGATGACGGCGTGGTTCTCCACCCCACGCGGGCCATATACGGTGAAATAGCGGCATGAGGCCGTCTTCATTCCGTATTCGCGGTGGTAGGCTTGCAGTGTCAGCTCGTTCATGAGTTTCGCCCAGCCGTACATATTGTCGGCGTCATACGGCGGCTTGACGAGGTCTTCGGTCAGAAAGACTTCCGCATCGGGGTTGCTCTGCAGGTGATTGGGGTAGACGCAACCGGACGAGGCAAACACGACCTTCTCCACACCCGCGCGTCGCGCCTCCCAGAAGACCAACCCGCCGAGCAACAGGTTGCCGGCCGGGCCGGCCTGATGCAGATCGACGTAGCCGCGCCCGCCATGGTCGGCGGCCAGATGGAACACGATCTGTACCTGCCGCATGGCGGCGCGCGCCGCGCCCGGCGCGCGGAGATCGGCCTGTACAAACTCCACCGCGCCCGCGTCGATGTGTCCACGAATATTCTCCATTGCGCCGCTGCTCAAATCATCCACGACACGGACGCGTGCGCCGCGCGCGACGAGCGCATCGGTAAGATGCGAGCCGATGAACGAAGCGCCGCCTGTGACGAGAACGTGAGTACCCTGCCAGAAACTCAATCTGCGCCCCCCTGCTCTGAATAGATCGCATGGTAGCGCGCCCGGTTCTCCCGAAACCAGTCCACGGTCTGCGCCAGCCCATCGCGCAGCGCGGTGCGAGCGCGCCAGCCCAGATGGTTGCGAGCCTTGCCCGGATCGCCCGATAGCGTCCAGATTTCCGTGTCGCGGTAGGGCACTGCACCAAACAGCGGCCGCGCGCGCGTCTCGATCAGGCCAAAGATCGTGTTCACCACCTTCTTGACGGATGTCTCCGATCCGGTGCAAATATTAAACACGTTGCCCAGGTTGCCTGTGACCGTAGCCGCCGCCAAGAACGCATCGGCCACGTCGTCCACAAATACGAAGTCGCGCGTCTGCTTGCCGCCTGTCAGGTTCGTATCCCGACCATCCAGTGCGCCGACGATGGCGCTCGGCACCAGCCGGTGGCTGCCTTCGAAAGGGCCGTACACGGTGAAAGGCCGCAGCGAAATCGCCGGGAGGTCATAGCGCCGCCAGAAGGCGTGCACCAACCCCCATGCAGCCAGTTTGCTCGCGCCATATTCGGACATTGGACCGGGCGCCGTAGTTTCCGATAGATGGGTGCCTGGCCCGTACTCGAAGCACGAACCGCAGTAGACAAAGCGCTCGACGTCAACCTCGCGCGCCAACTGCAATAGACGCAGCGTGCCCACCACGTTGCCGGTTACGATGCCGGCCGCGTCCCGGTACAACTGGTCCACGCCGCCGGCCGCGAGGTGGAAGATAATCTGCGCATTCGGCAGCGCGGCCTTTAGCTGGCCCGGCTGCGCCTGCTCCAGATCGACGTGCACCAGGCTGAGACTATCCAACACGTCCTGCAGCCGCCAGAGATCGGAGTTGGGTCGCACCAGCGCCGTCACACGGCAGCCCAGCCGGACGAGCCGTCGCACAAGCTGCGATCCGACGAAACCGCTTGCCCCGGTCACAAGCAGTTGTTGCCGCCGGAGAAACGCCAGATCGCTTTCAGATAGCGGATTCATCACGGTATCCATTTTGGCGCGCCTGCAGCGCCCGGTCGTAAATCCACTCCAGTCGCTCGACAAACGGTTGTTCGGCCACAAGCGTCTCCACCGTCGCGCGCGCGGCGCGCCCCAACCGTTTTGCCGCGTCGCGGTCGGCGTACAGGTAATCGATTTGGGCGCACAATTGTGAGACCTCGCCGGAGTCGAACAGCAGCCCGTTCTCGCCGTCGGCGATTACATCCGGGCTGCTGCCCATCCGCGTGGCGATCATGGCCGTGCCGAGCGCCGCCGTCTCCCACCACACGTATTGCGAGGGATGGTGCCACTCGGACGGGTCGACGACGCAGGTCGCATTCGCGATCCGCGCCTGCAATTCCGGCCCCCAGCGTGTCTCCGTGTCCAGCAGTACGTTGTCGAGTTCGTGATCGGCAATGAAGGCGCGCACAGCGGCCGCCTCGGGGCCATCGCCATACAACTCAAAGTGGACGTGCGGCCGGCGGCGGGCGGCCTCCAGCAGCGTATAAATTCCTTTCAGCCGGATCAGCCGTCCGTACCAGAGTACGTGATCATTTGTTGCGTACGTGGGTTTTAGCCCGTTGAGTGAGAACGGATTGCGGATCACGTGCAGACGCTCGCGCGGCAATCCCCAGCGGGCAAGGCGCGCCGCCATGTGTTCGCTCGGCACCGTGTAGGCCTGCACCCCGCCCTGCCACAAGTTCAGCACGCTGTCCACGTATTTATTCGCCGTTGCCATTGCGCTGGCGGCGCGACTTTCCCGATAGCATTTGTAGCGCGCGCAGTTGTAAAAGCGCCCGCCCCGGCAGCGCTCGCAGATGCCGTCATGGGTATATAGATACGCGCCGCCGCAGACGATGTGCCAGTCGTGCAGCGATTGCACGACCGGAACCCGCAATCGGCGCAGCGCCCCCACGACCGAGGGCGAGAGTTGGTACAGAATGTTGTGCACGTGCGCCACATCCGGGCGCGTGTCCGCCACCAGACGCGCCAGCAGCCGCGCCGCTGCGAAGGAATAGACGCCGTTGGCGAACATGCGCGCCCGGCGGGTGAGCGACATGTCGGGCAGGTCATCCTCCGCGCCGCCGAGCGGCGAAAAGTATGCTGCGTACGGCGAGGGCCGGTTCCGTGGGTGCGCGCTCGAAAAGTGCACCACTTCGTGCCCGCGCGCTTCCAGCGCGGCGATGGTTTCGAAGAAATACCGGTCCGCCCCGCCGCGCACGTGGAAGAATTTATTGACGCAAAGAATTTTCATTCAGCCACACAACGCGAGAAAGCGCTCAGACACGGCTTCCCAGTTTAATTCCGTCTGCACGCGATCC
>JBHHUI010000347.1:0-4123 GCA_046753805.1 Anaerolineales bacterium | reverse complement strand
CCTGCGCGGCCTGGGCGCGCGCGTGATTGAGTTGCCAAGCGCCTCGTTGCTCGACCTGCCCCGTGTGTGGCGACTGGCGCGCTTCCTGCGCCGTGAAAAGGTCGAACTACTGCACGCGCATCTGCGCTATGCCAACGTGCTGGGCGCACTGGCCGGACGCCTGGCCGGGGTGCCGATGGTGGCCTCACTGCGCTCGGCGGGGAACTATCACGGACGCTACCACGCGATCCGCAAAGGCATCGAGACTCTCGCATTGCGCTACGCTGCAAATTGCGTGATGGCCAACGGCTACGCAGTTGCGGAGGCGCACAAAGCCCGTCTCGGCCGGAAACCCATCCACGTCGTGCAGAACGCCATCGAGCCTCCGCCGCACGTCAGTCCGGGAGAGCGACTTCGGTTGCGCGCAGAACTGGGCGTCTCCCCACAACAGCTCCTGCTCATCTCCGTCGGACGCTTGACAACCCCAAAGGGATATTTCGACCTGCTGGACGCGTTTGCGACAGTGCACGCAACCCACCCCGAAACCGTACTAACCATTGTGGGCGGTGGGGGTATTCGCGCCGAACTGTCGGCCCGTATCGCGCAACTGGGTTTGCAGGAACAGGCGCGCCTCCTTGGCCCCCGCGACGAAGTCCGCACGCTGCTCGCGGCCGCCGACGTTTACGTCAGCGCCTCGCTGTGGGAAGGGATGCCGGTGGCGGTGATGGAAGCAATGGCCGCTGGGCTGCCGGTAGTGGCGACCGCAGTGGGCGAGGTGCCGCGCCTGCTGCAGAACGGGAACGGCGTGCTGGTCGCGCCGCGTCAACCCGCCGGGCTGGCCCGGGCGCTAACCGCTCTGCTGTCGGACGCGGCGCGCCAGCGCGCGCTGGGCGCTGCCGCGCGCGCTTACGCCGCGCGCGAATTCGGCGTCGAAAAATGGGTCACGCGCATGCACGCCATGTACGCCGAATTACTCGCGCAAAAGACCGCACAGAACTGATGGCCGGGCCGCTGCGCATCGCCATGATCATCCAAGCGTATCTGCCGCATATCGGCGGCGCGGAACGCCAGTTGGCCGCCCTTGCGCCGTTGTTGCGGGCACGCGGTGCGGAGGTATTCATCGTCACCCGGCGTTTGCGCGGCCTGCAGCCCTACGAGCAGATCGATGGCGTCCCGGTGCACCGGTTGCCGGCGCCCAGGCCGAAACTGCTCGCGTCGGCAGCGTTTACAGTGGCGGCGCTGCCGCTGCTCCGCAGATTGCACCCGGACGTGCTGCACGCACATGAACTGCTCTCGCCCACGACCACCGCCGTAGCCGCCAAGCGCCTGTACGGATATCCAGTGGTAGCAAAGGTCATGCGGGGCGGCCTGCTTGGCGACCTGGCCAAACTGAAGGGCCGTGCGCTGGGCCGGAAACGCATCGCGCTGTTCCGCGAGCAGGTGGATGCCTTTATCACGATCAGCAGGGAAATTGACGCCGAGCTGGCGGCCGTCGGGATCGCCCCTGAACGACGGCGCTTTATCCCAAATGGGGTCGATGTCGACCGATTTGCGCCGGTTGCTGCGAATACGAAGGCAGCCCTGCGGGAACGCCTGAGGTTGCCGCCCTCCGCGCCGGTGGCAATCTTCACCGGGCGACTCGCGCACGAAAAGCGTGTAGACTTACTCGTGAAAACATGGCCAGCGGTGCGGGCAGCGCTGCCCGACGCAACGCTTGTCGTTGCCGGAGAAGGCCCGCAGGCGGCTGCGCTGAAGGCGCTGGCCGGGCCGGGCGTGTTGTTTGTCGGGCGGGTCGAGGATGTTGCGCCCTATTTGCAGGCGGCGGACGTGTTTGTGCTTCCCTCGGCAACGGAGGGGTTGTCGAACGCGCTGCTTGAAGCGCTGGCCTGCGGGCTGGCGGCTGTTGCCACCAATGTGGGCGGCGCGCCGGACGTGATCGAAAACGCCCGCTCCGGGCGTCTCATTGCACCGGATGATCCACGCGAGTTGGAAATGGCGCTGACGACGACCCTGCTCGACGCAGCCCTGCGTGCCGAACTGGGCGCTGCGGCGCGCGGCGTGGTCCGTTCGCGGTATTCCTTGCCGCGTGTGGCCGACCGGCTGTGCGAACTCTACGCCGAGGTAGCCAGCGCATGATTGTGGGCATTCTGGCGGCCGCCGTCTTCTGGATGTGTGTCGGGCTAATCGTCTACACCTACGCGGGCTACCCGTTGGTGCTGGCGGGCCTGGCACGCTTGCGGCGCGAGCGTGCGGTTCCGCCCGACACGGAACCCACGGTGACGCTGCTCATCGCAGCACACAGTGAAGAGGCGGTTATCGCTGCAAAGCTGGAGAACAGCCTCGAACTCGACTATCCGCGCGACAAGCTCCAGATCGTGGTCGCCGCCGACGGCTCCGCCGACCGCACGCCGGAAATTGTGCGCGCCTTTGCAAGCCGTGGCGTACAACTCAGCTACGCGCCTGTACGGTCGGGCAAAACCGCCGCCATCGTGCGCGCGCTGCCACTGGCAACGGGCGAGATTGTCGTCTTCTCCGACGCCAACAACCGGTACGCGCCCGATACCCTGCGCGAGTTAGTGCGGCCGTTTGGCGACGCCTCGGTGGGGGCGGTGAGCGGGGCCAAACGCATCTCCACCGGCGCGAGCGCGCTCGGCGCCTCAGCCAGCCTGTACTGGAAATACGAAGACTTCATCAAGCGACAGGAAACCCGCCTGGGCAGCAGCACCGGGGCGGCCGGCGAGGTGTTCGCCATCCGGCGCGCGCTGTTCGAGCCGCCGCCGCCCGACATTATTAACGACGACTTCTACATCGCCGCCTGTATCGTCCGGCGCGGCTATCGCAATGTCTACGCGCCGCGCGCCCGGTCTATGGAACCCGCAGCGGCATCGGCCAAGGATGATAGTATCCGGCGCGCCCGCATCGTTGCAGGGCGCTATCAGGCGCTGGCCCACGCGCGACGGCTGCTCGCCTGGAAGCAGCCGCTGGTTCTGTGGCAAATGCTATCGCACAAATTCCTGCGCCCACTGGTACCGCTGGCCATGCTGGGAGCGCTGCTAGCAAACATTGTCGCCATTCTCAACCCTCACCAGCCCGCAGGGTTGCCTGCATTGGGCGCGCCGTATGGCTGGGCGTTGCTGGGCGGGCAGACGGCGTTCTACCTCGCCGCCCTGACCGGACGATACTGGCAACCCCATGGCCCCGTCGGACGCGCACTGTACCTTCCGACGTTCCTGGTGAACAGCAACCTGGCAGCCGTCGTCGGGCTTGTTCGATACTTGACGGCGCGTCAGGATGTGCTCTGGGAACGTACAGCGCGTGAAGCCCCGGTGCAGGAGTGCTGAATGGCGATCCCTGAACGGGGCGGGAACCTGAACGCCAGGAGTGGACCGAGCAGCTGCAAGCGCGGCGCCATCGCATTGTGGCCGGGCAGCGACGGAGCACGCACTGAATGAGCAGCCCCCGGCAGCGCTGGTTCCATCGATTGCATGTTGTCGCGGCGCTGGTCGTCGTGACCACGTCAGCCGGCGTGGCACGCGCCGGTCCCGGCCAGGTCCGCACGCGCCAGGGTGAGGTGGATAAGATCACCTTCGCCGCCGCCGGATTTCCCGCCATCCCATTGGAAGGCCCGTTCGACGTCGGGCGCATCGAGTTCAGCACACCGGCTGCGTGGCAACTGGTCGAAGGCAGCGAGCTGCAGATTGACTATTCTGTGGCCTACGATGGCCCGGTTGCCACACCTGTGGACGGCAACGACGGCGAGGTGGCACCCGTCGGCCGATTATTAATCTCCATGAACGACGTACAACTGGCGGCCGTCCCACTGGACCGTATCGAAGAAGGGTTGCGCACTTTCGTGTCAATTCCGGCGGAGGCGCTCAATCCGTCCGATCCGGCGCGCCCGCACGAATTGGAATTCGTGTTGCAGTCGTTCGTCGATTGCAGCGCCGGACTCCACCCGTCGGTAACCGTGCTCGATTCTTCGGTATTCGAACTTGCCCGCGTGGCGGCCGCCCCCTCCACCGACCTGCGGCGACTACCCTACCCGATCTATCAACCGGCGCGGCTGGTCCCGCATGCGACGACGCTCGTGGTGGCTGATGTTCCCACGGCGACGCAGGTGCAGGCAGCGCTGACCGTCGCAGCT
>JBHHUI010000346.1:0-4127 GCA_046753805.1 Anaerolineales bacterium | reverse complement strand
TCCCGCCCGGCTGCATGCGCTGGGTGCGCCCGGACGGGATGCATGTCACGCTCAAGTTTCTTGGCGAGATAAGCACGCGCGAACTCGCCGCAGTGGTCGCCGCACTGCGCGAGCATGCGAGCGAGGTAGATCCATTTTCGCTCGGTGTGGGCGGCCTCGATTGCTTCCCGAACCCAAACCACCCAAAGGTTGTTTGGGTGAACATCGCAGACGCCCCGGCCATGCTCGGGCGGCTGCGTGACACAGTCGAAGCGGCGGCGATTGCCGCCGGGCTGGCGCCCGATAACAAGCCGTTTCGTCCGCACGTTACGCTCGGGCGGGTGCAGCGCCGGGCGTCAAAGTCCGACGTGCGTCGAATCGGGCAGGTCGTCCGCCGTACTCCGTTGCAAGGCTACGGGACGGCCGACGTGTCTCGGTTTGCCCTCATGAAAAGCGATCTGCAGCCCGGAGGCGCCGTGTACACGGCGCTGGAGCACTTTGCATTTGAGAAATAGAGCAATTTGAGTTTGCGCAGAATGGCATGTCGCCGCCCGCGCTGCTAGAATGCGCAACAACATTAACCGCCGAGGAGTACCCCGCACCTGGAAACACTTGATTTTGTCCATCGCATCGTCGAAGCCATCGAAGAACGGCTCGGCGAAGACATTCTCATCCTTGACCTGCAAGGGATTTCGATTGTTACAGACTATTTTGTAATCGGTACTGGCCGTTCGGATCGGCAACTCAGGGCCATGGCCCGCGCGGTTGCCGGGATCGCGGACGCCAAGCGCCGCACCACGATTCGCAATCTGGACGCGCAGGCTCAAAGCGGCTGGGTGCTGTTGGATCTGGGCGACGTGGTCGTTCACTTGTTTTCGCCCGAGCAGCGCGACTATTACAATCTGGAAGAGCTATGGCGTGAAGGCAAAGTGCTCCTGAAGTTGCAGTAGCGATGGGCTACTCGTAGACCCAGTCCTCTCCGATTCGTTTCCAATCCATCAGTTCGGAGTCGTCAAACCAGAGCGCCACTTCCGCAGCGCCGTTTTCGGGGCTGTCGGACCCGTGCGTGAGATTGCGCCCGATATCGATCCCGAAATCGGCGCGCAGGGTGCCGGGAGCAGCCTCCGTGGGGTTGGTCGCGCCCATCAACTGCCGCACCGCCGCCACCGCTTTGACTCCCTGCCATACCATGACCACCACCGGGCCGGATGTAATGTAGTCGATCAGTCCGTCGTAAAACGGTTTGCCTCGGTGCACCGCATAATGCCGTTCCGCCAGTTCGCGCGGCACCTGCATGGCCTTCATCGCGATCAGCCGCAAGCCGCGCCGTTCAATGCGACTGATGATCTCGCCGATCAGTCCGCGCTGTACGCCGTCTGGTTTGATGATAACCAGGGTCGATTCCAATTTGAGCCTCCATCAATTTGTGAATATGCAGAGCGCATCGCCGCGCGACCAATGCCGCGCAACGACGACTCTGTATTACCGTGGTGTGAGCGCGCGTGCGCCCGGCAGGGTGATTCTAAATGCTGTGCAGCGCGCGCCGATACGTATCGAGCGCTTTCTGGAGTTGGTTGCCCTTCATGTACGCGTCGCCGAGCGTTTGCAATAGTTCGACGGGCGCGTCGAAAGTCTCGCTGGCAGCCTGTTCGAGATCGGCAATCACGGTATCCAGCACGTCGCTCGATTTGAGCAATTTGCCGTAATGCTTCAGCGCGCGCTCGATGTCGTCGTCGGCCAGGAAGTCGCGCGCCCTGGCAAGGACCTCTTCAGGGCTGCGTTTCGTCGGGCGCGCTGGCCGTACAGCCGGTGTGACGGGCTGGGCCGCCGGCGCGGGCGCGACCGCTTCTTCGGCCGGCGCTTTCTCCAATGATTCCGCTGCATCCATCTCGGTTGTCGCAGGCTGAACTGCGGTCTCTGGCGCAGTCGGGACGGGCGCGGCTGCGACCGGCGATTCGACTTCGAATTGGTCCGCTGCTGGCTCCTCAATATCTGGAACCGCTGCAATGTCTGCCTCGAATTGCTCACTGGCAGGCTCCGTCTGGTCGGCAGCGCCAGGCAGGGCCTCCGCCCGGGCCGGCTCCGCTTCGTCCTCCATTTCCGGGGTCTCTTCTGCGTGTACGTCAACTTCCACTTTCGGCTCAAGCGCCGCTGGGGGGGAGCTGAGTTCAAACTCGGCTGCTGCAGCAGGTTCCGGGGCTTCCGATTCGGGCGCCGCGCCCGGCCACGCGAATTCGGCCGGCGCGGACTCGGCGGCGGCGCTCGGTGCACTCGGCTCGCTCAGCCAGTCTGGCAAAGCGGGCGCCTCACCGTCGGTTTCAGACAGTGCGCCGGTTTCCCCCCGTGGCTCCGTCAGCCAATCCGGCAATTCAGTTGCCAGCGGTTCTGCTGGTTCTTTCGGCGTTTCTTCGACCGGGAGCGTTGCAACAGGTTCCTCAACCTCGGGCGTCATCGTCGGTTCCGGCTCGGTCACATCCTCGGTAAGCTCGTTAGTTGGGACGCCGGCCGCCATTTCCGAAACCCACGCCGGCAGTTCGTCGGTGCGCTTTTCAGGCGCGGTGATCAGCTCCTCTTCGCGCGCGCCCTGCTTGGCGGCCAATCCCTCCAGCCACGCCAGCGCCGCGTCTTCGTCGGCGAGTTCAGGCGCAGTACCAGTCGCCGCCGACATTTCCGCCTCATCCGGCGAAGTATCAGCCTCGGATTCGACTTCGGCGGTGGGTGTTTCGGATTCCGGCTGACGCAACCAATCCGGCAGCGCCGCCGCGTCGATCTCGGGTTCGGGCGTCGCGTCCGGTTGGGGCTGCAACCAGTCTCTCGCGTCCTCGCTCTCGGTGGCTGCTCCATCGTCGCCTGATTCAGTCGCCTCCGCCTGCGCCGCCGGTTCGACCGCCGATGCACCGTCGCCGGCCGCCATCGCCGCGACCCAATCCGGCATATCTTCGGAGCGCTCTTCCGATGGCGTAATCAGTTCCTCTTCGCGCGCGCCCTGCTTGGCGGCCAGTCCTTCCAGCCATGCCAGCGCGTCGTCCTGGTCGGTTGGGGGGGGCTCGGGCGCAGCTGCGGTCTCGACGGGTTCGACCACATCGGCTGCGACTTCCGGTTCGTGTGTTTCGGTACCGGCCGCCACCCAGACTTCCATATCTTCGCCGTCTGACGCAGGAGCAGCGGGCAGAGTTGATTCAAAGTCGCCGGTATCAACCTTGTCCGATGTCTCGCTGAACGGATCGGCGTCTGTCGCGCCATACCGCACTACCGGTTGTCCGCTGCTATCCTCGACTTCCGCCAGCCAGTCCGCCAGCTCCGGTTCGTCCGACGCCTGCGCGGGTGCGGCCTCCTGGCTCTCGCCGCCCGCGTCACGTAGCCAGTTGGGTATATCGTCATCCACAGTCGCGGGTTCGGATGGGGCCTCTTCCGGCGTGCGCAGCCAGTCCGGTTGATCCACAGCTGCGGCGGGTTGTGTGTCCTTCAGCCAGCCGACGATTGTATCGTCGGGGCTGCTTTCAGCGTCAGCAAGCCAGTCGGGCAGTTCACCCGTCGGTGACGGGGCTTGTTCGTCATCATCTTCGGCCGCGCTCTTCGGCAGCCATTCGGGTTTTTCCACGGGTTCCGCCTCCATTTCCGGGACCGGGGGCGCTTCCACTGCCGGTTCGGTTTCGGCTGGTTGTTTGTCCGCCAGCCAGTCCGGTATTTCAGCCGGTTCAATCTCCGGTTCTTCAGACGATGGCTCAGCCCGCGCCCCCATCGCCTCCTGCAGCCAGTCCGGCGCGTCGCTGCCGGGAGGCGGGGCTAGCGGGACGTCATCTGGAATGGGAGGCAAGTCGTCAAGTTCAATGCTGGGATCGCGTTCGCTCCAACCGGCGTCGCGAAGAAATTCTGGAATTGGGTCTTCGTCGCCCGGTTCGGCGGCTGCCGGTTCTGGCTCGGTGGGGGCAGCCATGGCGTCTTGCAACCACTCCGGCGTATCCGCGGCCGGTTCTTCGGCGGCAGCCTCGGGTGCAGCTTCAGGCGCGCTGGACAGCCAATCCGGGAGTTGGTCGTCGGTCGCAGCCGTGGCTGCATCCGGCGCTTCGGATTCGGCGGTGGGAGCTGGTTCAGATTCGGCGGGCGTGGACATAGACTCTTGCAACCACTCCGGCGTATCCGCAGCC
>JBHHUI010000345.1:0-4129 GCA_046753805.1 Anaerolineales bacterium | reverse complement strand
AAGGCGGCAAGGTAATGAAGCGGACTTTCAAAAGTTCCACCGGGCACATGATTGTGCTCGACGACACACCCGGGCAGATGGGCATCACCATTCAGGACCTGACCGGCCAGAATTATATAAAGCTGGATACCGTCAAACAGGCAGTGGAGATCAAGGCGTTGAACGAAGTCTCCATCGAATGCGCTACGTTCAAAGTAAAAGCGAATGCGCTTGTTCAGATCGATAGCATGGCTGCCACAAAAATCTCTGGCAACGCCGCGCTTGAATTGATCACAAAGGGCGCTGGCAAGTTGAATGCCAATGCCAATCTCGACATCAAGGGCGCGATGATGGTGTCGGTTAAGACTGCCGCGGGCGGCATCGTAGTGCAGGGGCCGCAAGTTAATATCAACAACGGTGCGCTGGAGATTATCTAATGCCGGGATTCATTGTAACCATGACAGCGACGGTCACCTGCGCGCATGGCGGGCAGGCAAAACCTACAGCGCCAAATCCGAGGGTACGGCTATCGGGAACGCCGGTGCCGATGTCGTCGCCGCCCTGGATGGTCGCCGGCTGCCCCTTCGCAATACCGCCCCCGGCCGGCCCCGGGCCGACTCCGTGCATCTCGGCCACATTTCTGCCTCCGACGATGTCGCTACGTGTCAAATCGATGGGGCAGCCATTAATCATCCAGACGAGTATGACCGGCCCCGCCATTACAACTCCGCCGGCGCCGCCCGTACCGTTTCTACCGTTTTCAAACCCGGGGCAGATGCGTGTACGCGCAATGTAGCGCGTCGTATTACGCCGGAGCGGCGGATTGAGATTTGCCAGGAGTTCAGCCATTGGATTACGCACAACGAGACAAGGAATTCATCGGGCAGGGGTGGGCGTTTCCGGTCCAGTTCAACCCGCGCGGACAGATCGCGCTGGTCACCGGCGCAACGGAGTTGGACCAGTCCATTCGCATCATCCTGGAAACCGTGCCCGGCGAGCGCGTCATGCGGCCCGAGTTTGGTTGCCGCGCAAAGGAATTGCTCTTCGGCCCGCGCAACGCCGCTACGCGGCAACTCATGATCAACTATGTCACGCAAGCGCTCGAACGCTGGGAACCGCGCATCGCCCTCAATCGGGTGGACGTGCGCGATGAACCCGGCCGGGACGACGGCTGGTTTGTCGAGATCAGTTACACGATCAAGGATACGCACGATACGCGCAGCATTGTGTATCCGTTCTTTATCATGGACGAACCCGAGCCGCTCGAATTACAAGGAGCCACTTAATGTCGTTGCCAGAACCTATTCTGGATGATCTGCGCTTTCAGTCCGACCTGGTGGACGAAGCGCGCCGGCGCATCATTCGCTACTGTCCCGAATGGACGGAATACAATCTGAGCGATCCCGGCATCACGCTGGTGGAATTGTTTGCGTGGATGACGGAAATGATTACCTATCGCATGAACCTGGTGCCGGAAAAGAACCGCGTCAAGTTCATGGAAATGATGGGCATCAGCCTGAAACCCGCCACCAGCGCTCGCACTGAGTTGACGTTCCGCCTCACTACGGTGCTCCCCATCAATCCCGATGATGACACGACGGTGCTGGTTCCGAAGGGCACCGAGGTGTCCACTCGGCCGGCGGGGCAAGAGGCCGAAGTCATCTTTACGACCGATCAAGAACTCATCGTCGTTCCGCCGCGCCTGGTACAGGTGCGCCGTGACGCCGACTTCAACAAGAACTACCAGCCGCGTCTCGGTGTGGAAGTCTTTCACGCCTTTGGTCACCCCCGACCCAAGGATGGCGATACCTTCTATCTCGGGTTTGACGAATCGCGCGACATCAGCGGGCACATCCTGCGGCTCGACTTCACCGCCGAAGAAACACAGGCGACCGGCGTGCGGCGCAGCGACCCGCCCTGGGTGTGGGAGGCGTCGGTCGGCAACGACCAGTGGTTAGAAGTGCCGGTAAGTTCGCGGCCCGGGGAGCGGGATACGACCGGCGGCCTCAACAACCCGGAAGGCTCTCTTGTGCTGTATCTGCCGCTCAACGCGCGCCCGGACGTCGTGCATGGGCGCACGGCTTACTGGGTGCGCTGCCGGTTGGAGCAGCGCCGCCCCGAGCAGGGCATGTATTCACAGTCGCCGCGTGTGCTGGACGTGCGCGCGTTTGCCATCGGGGCCACGACCCCCGCCACCCACGCGACCATTGAATATGAAGAAATGTTGGGGCGTAGCTCTGGCGAGCCGGGCCAGACCTTCCAGTTGGAACATCGGCCTGTGCTTGCGCTGGACGAAGACGAATACGTCGAAGTTGAGGAGATGCGCGACGGCGAACTCGTATTTGTCCCCTGGGAATATGTTGAGGAGTTTTCGAACTCGACGCGCTACGACCGCCATTTCAGCCTTGATACGGCTGCCGGAACGGTTGAGTTCGGCCCGTCCGTGCGGCAGCGCGACGGCTCGATGCGCCAATATGGTCGCGTCCCGGAGCCCCACCGAAACGTTCGCATCCGCAAGTACCGGCATGGCGGGGGCGGGGCCGGAAATGTGCCTGCCAACCGCATCAATCAGATGCGCTCCGCTATTCCGTACATCCTGGAAGTTACGAATTTGAAGCGCGCCGAAGGCGGGCGCGATCAGGAAAACTTGGAGGAAGCGACGTTTCGCGCGCGGCGTGAAATCCGCTCGCAGGAGCGCGCCGTCACGGCGGAAGATTATCAGGACCTGGTGATGGGCGCCAGCCGGTCGGTGGCGCGCGTAAAGTGTCGCGCGCCCGGCGGCGACCCGAATGTTCCTCCCGGCATGATCGAGTTGCTCATCGTGCCGGCCGTTTACGAATCGGTCCGTCAGGGCGATCTGGCGCAACTCGCGCTAACCCCCGAACTGATGAAGACGGTCGAGCAGCACGTCGACAAGTATCGGCTCCTGACGACGACGCTCCGGGTGCGGGAACCGACCTACCTGGGCGTGCAAGTTGTAGCCGAGATTGTGGCTGGAGAATACGTTGATCCGGACACCGTGCGTGAGCGCGTCACGGCGCAGTTGCGCGAATTTATTGCGCCGCTCGTCATGCCAGACGGCGATGACGACAGCCGGGACGACTTGTTGGGGCCGGATTGGGACGGCTGGCCCTTCGGCCGCGCGCTGTTCGTCTCTGAGCTTTTTGCGCTTATTCAACGTGTGCCCGGCGTGCAGCATGTGCTCGACGTGAGTCTGCGCACCCGCCCGGTCGTGCCGGCCAAAGAAAAACGCCGCGACAATACCGACGAAGTTGGCGAAGCTTCCGAACAGGACGAATCAGAACTTACGCCGGTTGGCGACCGCAAGCTGGCCGTACCGCCGGACGCCCTGCTTTGTTCGCTGGACCACGAGATTAGATTGGCCGAACTATGACCGTAGTGGAACCACGGCTGCAACAGCTCCCTAACTTTGCCGTCGCCGCGCATGGGCTGGCGCTCGATCTCGTGGTCGACGAATACCGGCGCTATCCCGGCGAACCGGTGACAGTCTTCGCGCGGGTGAGTGCGTTGGAACCCGTGCCCGGATTCACGCTGCAATTTGAGCTGCCGTCCGATCTCATGCCGCAGGCGACGGCGGCCTCGGATGGTCGCGGCGACGAGGGCGCCGATATACTGACGCTGCAAGACGGGTACGCGGTGATCTGGCGCGTCGAACGCGATCTGGAACGCGGAGACAGCTTCGAATTCTGGGTGGAAACCACGCTGGGGTCGTTCGAGGCGGATGCGGTCGTCGAAGTGCACGCGCATGTATTGTCGGAATTGTCCGACGATGAACAGGTGCGCGTCAGCGAGGTCACAGCCATTCATGTCGCCGCCAAAGGCCGCTACCTTCAATATTTGCCCATGATCTACGAAGAAGACGACGTCATGGGGCGCTTTCTGATGTTATTCGAAAGTTTCTGGGCGCCGATCGAGCGTCAGATCGACAACGTGTCGCACTACTTCGATCCTAAAATGACGACGCCGGCGATGCTGCCGTTTCTGGCTTCGTGGGTCGACTTGTCGCTTGACGACCGCTGGCCCGACGAACGGCAGCGCCAGCTGCTGCTTTCGGTGGCGCAGCTCCACCGCCGGCGCGGCACCAAGCGGGGCATGCGCGAAATGCTGGAGGTGTATACCGGGGGCTCCG
>JBHHUI010000344.1:0-4132 GCA_046753805.1 Anaerolineales bacterium | reverse complement strand
CCTGGCCGCGCTGGATGCGAGCGGCGCGGAAGTGGTGGGTGGGCGCTGGCTCATCGTCCAACAGGCGGCGACGCGCACAGCGCGCGCGGTCGCCTGGGGGCTGGGATGCCGGCTGGGCAACGGCGGCGCCGCCTATCGCCGCCAACCGCCGCCGCCGCCCGGCGATGTAGACACCGTGCCGTATGGCTGCTGGCGCAAGTCCACCTGGGGGCGGTTGGGCGGCTTCAATGAGGCGCTGCTCACCAACGAGGATTATGAATTCAACTGGCGCGTGCGGCGCGCCGGCGGGCGGGTCTTCTTCGATCCGGCCATCGTTTCGACCTATGTGGCGCGCCCTACCCTTTCGTCTCTGGCGCGTCAGTATTTTCGCTACGGATGGTGGAAAGCCCAGATGTTGCGCAGCCACCCCCGTTCGCTGTGCTGGCGGCAGGCGCTGCCGGGGCTGCTGCCGTTGGGGCTGACGGTGCCCCCTGTGTTTGCGCTCTATCTGTTGGCGCTCGTGTGGGCGGCGGTGCGAGCCGTAAACGTCCTTGTCATCCCGGCGCTGCTAACCGAGCACATAGCCTGGGCGGCCGGCTTCTGGACCAATCTGATCACGCGCGCTCGCTGGCCCGCCTGGAGGGCAGCCGCGGGCGCGACGACGCTGCTTCCGAGGCTGGTCGGCGCAGCCTCGGATTGACGGCCCGGGTTCCTCCGCGTGTTCCAGCGAAGGCCTCCTGCCACGTCCGATTGGGCCATCGCGCTCCTGCTTTGCACGCTGCTCGTTGCCATCTACAGCCTGACCTTCTCTGGCGCGTTCACTTCGGACGACGAACATATCCTGGCCTCGCGCGCGCTGGGCCTGGCGTTTGACGGCGCGCCCAACGACGCGCGAGTATTCGGCAACGACCGGCTGCGCGCGTTGGCCGCCCTGCCGGACGAGCAGGCCGTTCAGGCGCTGAACATCGAGCCGGGCCAGATTGTCGTCGGCGCGCTGCTGGCGCGGATTGCAACCGCCCTCGGTGTTGGCCGTGTGCAGATGCTCTTCACCCTGAACGTGTGGGCCACGGCCATGACGGGCGGTCTGGTGTACCTTGCCGCGCGCCGCCTGCGGTTCGCCTTGCCCACGGCGCTGGTCTGCGCGCTGTTGTTCGGTCTGGGCAGCCAGGCCTGGCCCTACGCGCGCACCTATTTCCGCGATCCGTTGGCGGCGTTGTTCCTGTCGTGCGCGTGGTTGGGCGCGCTCGGCGCCTCCACCGCCCGGGGTCGCGGCCGTCGGGTGGGCTGGACCCTGCTGCTGGCGGGAGGGCTGGCGGCCGGGATACTGACCAAGAACACGGCAGCGTTGGCAATTCCATCGCTTGCGCTGGCGGTGTCCGGCGATGCCCCCTGGCGGCGCTTCGCGTTGCGAGCGTTCATCCGCCGCCGCTGGCCGTGGGTGCTGACGGCAGCGGCGGCCATTGCGGCGTGGCTTCTGGTGTTTCCGCTGGCGTCGTCGCTGGCGCGCTTCACGCCAGATTACTACGGATTCCTGCTGCGGTTCTTTGTTAATTCGCCGCACCCGAAACTGTTGCCGGCGCTGTCAGGACCGTTCATCAGTCCGGGCAAGAGCATCTTTCTGTACTCGCCGATGCTGATCCTGAGCGCGATCGCCCTGGTCGGCCGCGGGCGTCTTGCGTGGTCCGCCTGGCTGTACGCGCTCCTCCTGGTCGTCGGCCAGGCGCTGTTTTACGATGCCGGCTGGCATGGCAACATCAATTGGGGGCTGCGATTCATGCTGCCGGCTTTGCCCCTGCTGGCGGTCGCCGCCGCGCCGGTGGTCGACGCGTGGCTCGGTGACGCACGGTTGCGTGTTGCGTTACTGGCGATTGCCGTGGCGGCGATCGGCGTTCAACTAGCTGGGGCGCTCGTGCCGGCGCGTGCGTACTACGTCGAACTGGCGCAGCTTGGCGTAGAGGCGGTGGGCACACTCGGCGTGTGGAGCGCCTCGCACTCGGCATTGCTGTGGCAACTGCGTTGGCTGACGGATGGCCATTTGCCCGATCTGGCTTCGCTCCGTGTCGGCGTAACGGCGCTCCCGCTCGTAATGGCGTTGGCTGCTCTGGGTCTACTGGCAACGCTCGCCATCGCGCGCGGCTGGCCGAAGGCACTTTCCGTGATCGCGCTCCTTCTGGCTGCCGGCGCAACCCTGTGGCTGCTGGCGGCCATGCAGAGCGACCCTGCCAGCGCCGGGAATCGCGACGATCTGTTGCAGGCGCTGCAATTTACTGACAGCCGATGGGCCGGGGGTGATGTCGCCGTCGTCAACGCCTACGGGACTCCGGTCTGGACTGTGTGGATGAATCGCGCCGGCCCCGGACGCGCGTGGTACTCACTGCCGCTTCGTTTGCCGCCGGCCGCCGCGATTTCCGAATTTGAAACCACCGGCGATCCCTCGGCGGCGCTGGGCGCAGACACGGTGCGCCTGTTTGAACGGCTTGCCGACGGGGAGGCGCGCCGCGTATGGCTTGTGGCGGCCGCCGACGCTCCGGGGGCACGTTGGGGGCTTGCGCCGGCATGGTTCACAGCACGCGCTCGCACAGTGGAGAATTGGACCTTCGGGGCGAATACCGAGGGCGTCACGCTGTACCTGTTCGTGATGCCCTGAACTGGACAGACCCGAGCAAGACCCTCTAATGCTTCTCCAAGACAAGCGTGCTATATTCTGTTTATCCTGACCCTGAAATTTGGGCGGTGACAGTATAATTAGAATGCCTTGGCCCGCCCCTGTGGGCGGGCAGGATAAGCTGCCGCTGGGGTCGCTTTTTGCATTGTGTTTGCCGACGAAGTCGGCATGCAACTTGCAGATCGCCAGGGCAAGGACCTATTTCAAATGATGCGATTTGACCGTTTCACCGAGCGGGCGCAAGATGCGGCTGCCCGGGCCTACGAAATCCTGCAGCGCTACGGCCACAACCAGGTGGACACCGAGCACATTCTGCTCGCACTGCTTGAGCAGCCGGAAGGGCTGATCCCGCAAATCCTCGAAAAGATGAGTGTGGATATCGAATTGATCCAGCAGCGCCTGGACGATGTGCTACGCGCCAGCCCGAAGGCGGCCATTTACGGTGGTGGGGCCGGGCAGGTCTTTATCACACCGCGCGTCAAGCGCATCATCGATCTGGCAAACGAAGAAGCCAACCGGCTCAAGGATGAATTCATCTCCACCGAGCACATCTTCCTTGCTATCCTATCTGAGCGCAATACTGCCGTGGCGCGCATCCTGGCGGAGGCCAGCATCAACCGCGAGCGTGTATTCGAGACGATCAAGGAAATGCGCGGCGGGCAACGCGTGACCGACCCGCAGGCTGAGTCGCGCTACCGCGTGCTGGAAAAGTACAGCCGCGACCTGACCGGCATGGCGCGCGCCGGCAAGCTCGACCCGGTCATCGGACGCGACGACGAAATCCTGCGCGTGATCCAGGTGCTCTCGCGCCGCACGAAGAATAACCCGGTGCTGATCGGCGAGGCTGGCGTAGGAAAGACTGCCATCGTCGAGGGGCTCGCGCAGAAGATCGCCGACAACGACGTGCCCGAAATCTTGCATGGCAAACAGGTCGTCTCGCTCGACCTGGGCGCGATGATCGCCGGCTCGCGCTTTCGGGGCGAATTCGAGGAACGGCTGAAAGCTGCCATCGAGGAAATCCAGCGCGCGCAGGGTGAGATCATCCTCTTCATCGACGAGCTGCACACGGTCGTTGGAGCCGGCGCGGCGCAGGGCGCGATGGATGCGGGCAACATGTTGAAACCCGCACTCGCGCGCGGCGAGTTGCAGTGCGTCGGGGCAACCACGCTCGACGAGTTCCGTCAGCACATCGAGCGCGACTCGGCCCTGGAGCGCCGCTTTGCGCCGGTGTTCGTGGACGAGCCAAACATCGACGAAACGATTGAGATGTTACACGGCTTGCGCGACCGGTACGAAGCGCACCACAAGGTCACCATCACCGATGCGGCGCTGGGGGCGGCTGCCAAGTTGTCGCATCGCTACTTGAGTGATCGGAAGCTGCCGGATAAGGCCATCGACCTGATGGACGAGGCGGCCGCCAAGCTGCGTGTCGCGCTTTATTCGCTGCCGCCGGAGCTAAAGGAAAAGAAGGCTGAGATCGAGCGCCTG
>JBHHUI010000343.1:0-4139 GCA_046753805.1 Anaerolineales bacterium | reverse complement strand
CGGAAAGGTTTTGCCAACCTGCGCGCGCTGGTCGCTTACCTGGAGAGCATAACGGGGGCGCGCCTGCTTCCACCCGCGCAGCAGCCCGAGAAGGACGCGGAAAGAGATTGCATTGAAAGGAGATCGAAATGAAGAAAGCATTGTCTATCTTGATAGCAGCCCTGGCCGGCAACCTGGCGCTTACTGCCTGCGGCGCATCGCAATCCGGCGCGGCGGACCGGGTTGACGCGCCGATGCAGCTTAGGGGTGCGGCGCAATCCCTCAAGAGGGCCGCTGCGTGGCAGACCGGTGGCGAACTCGGCGGCGTGGCCATGGGGCCGGGCGGTGAAGTCTACGTCAACATCAACCAGAGCCATCGCATCGTCAAGTACCAGTGAACAGCCCAGGGGTATGGCGCGGCCCCCTGACCCCCCATTTGGGGCGTGTCTCCGTTTACCGATTACTAATCACCAATTACAAACAAGCCATCCACGGAGGTTGGAGATGTCAGTGTCTTTCGAATTCAAGACAGTTATCGTTCTGCCCGCGCTGCTCGTCGGCGCGCTGGCGCTGAGCGCCTGCAGCGGGCTGCGGTCGGAACTGGGGGGAATCTTCGATGGGGAGGAGCAGCCCGCCATTGGCGTCTCCGGGCCGGAGGCGACGGAAGGGAGCGGGGAGTACTTCCCCGTGAACGAAGAAACGCCGCAATCGCTCGACCTGTACGCCGACGAACCGGAGTACCTGCCGCCGGGGGAGTTCGAACCCATCGACCCGCTGCCGCAACCGACGTTTGAGATCGTCGAGCCGGGGGCGCTCGGCGACCCGGTTGCCGCGGAGCAGGCGGCGATTACCGATTCGGGCTCTGTCGACGTCACGGCAAATCCACAGACGACCTGGCATGGGCTGGTGGTCGTCGGCGATGAACAACACGACCACCAGTATGTCGGGTTCATCGAATTCGACCTGTCACCCTTCGCCGGCAAACGTGTAACCAGCGCCGAGTTTGATACGGGATCCTGCCGGACGGCGGGCGCGCCAATTCATTTGATGCCGTTCACGCTTGTCAACGCGAACACGAACCAGGTGTTGGCAAGCTTTACGAGTTGCAGTTATCAGGTGGACGTCACGTTGGCGGTATCTGCCGCGAAGTCAAGCGGCCGGTTGCGGTTCAACATCGCACTAAACGGCGTCGCCGCTGACGGCATCGAGGATTCAGTTGCGTTCAGCGCGCCGTCCCTGGTCGTCGTATACACCCCCTGAAGTTTCGGCCGGCGGCAACTATCCCTTTTTATTGAAAGAGTTGGTTATGAAGAACAACCTTCCACATTCGTCCAGAGCCGGGTCATGGCCGGCGCGTCCAGCGTCCAGTTTGGCGCGTACATGACGTTTCCGCAATTCGGTGATGGCCAGGAGTCGAACGTGTGGTTTGCAAACGACGCCTGGAACGTGCCGACGCTGACAATTCGCTCCTACTAAGTGGCCAGGTAATGCTGCGGCGCGCGGCAGCGAAAGGAATTATTCATGTCTCGTTTTCGTATACTCTTCGCACCTATTTTTCTTCTCCTTGCAGGATTGGCTTGCAGTCTGCCGGGGCGGGGTTCGACGCCCACGGTTACGATCTCCGCCCCGCCCAACGGCGCGCAGGTGGCCGCCGGGCAAACGGTGGAGGTCGTCTATCACGCCGAAGACGCGCAGGAGGTCGCCCGCGTGGACATGACTGCCAGCGGCCAGATGGTGGCCTCGCAGACGCCGCCGGTCCCCGGCCAGAAGACGGCCGACGGCATCCTGCGCTGGACGCCGGACGTGCCCGGTACATACACGCTGCTCCTGACGGCGTACAACAGCGCCGGAAAGGCCAGTGCGCCGGCCGGCGTCTCAGTGGCGGTCGTGGAAGCCGTGGCCGATGCTCCCACGCCGACCTCGGTACCGACCTTCACGGCGACGCCCGCAGGCGGCTCGCCCGGCGGACAGGGGCAGCCGACCGCCACGCCGCGAGTCCCGGGCACGGTCGCGGGGCCGACGCCGACCGCAACGACGCGCAGCGGTTCGAGCGGCGCTGGCAGCGCGGGCGGGTCCGGCAATTCTGGCAGCAGCGGCGCAGCCACGCCCACGGCGACGAAACCGTCCAGTTCCGGCAGTTCGGGCGGCGGCTCGCAAGCGACGCGCACGCCGACGCCCACGACCCAGGCCGCTCAACAGCCGACGAAAACGCCCACCCCCACGCAGTCGTCCGGCGGCGTTGTCGGCAATCCCCCACAGGCCGTCACCATCCAGAGCGTCTCGGCTGCGCCCGACCCGGTTTACTATGGCCTGTGTACGGGCGGTGAGCCGACATATCTGACCGTGCTCGCGACGATTGACGATCCGGCTGGCATGGCTCAGGATGTCCGGGTTTCCTACGATTACGGCGAAGGCAACATGATTGTCGCCGTCTACAACTACTCCGCGCCCATGGCGCCGCAGCAGGGCATTGGCGACTACTCGGCAGGGATAGACGTGGGCACGGACGCCTTTGGACTGTTGAGCGGAGACGGCTGGCTCGAATTCGTGGTGGACGTCACCGACACGAGCGGCAACGTCACCTCCAGCAGCGTCCAGTTCGTGGACGTGAAGGTGTGCCAGTCGCAACTGTACCTGGTACCCGTCATCAACTCGTTCACCGGCCCCAGCGGTTCGCTAAACCCCGGCGACAGCTACACGCTCCAATGGGACGTGAGCGACGCCGACTGCGGCGTGTTTCTGGACGGCAGCCAGGTTAACGCTTCGGGTAGCCAGCAATTCACCGCTCCCGGAGACAACGTCTACCAGGCCTGGACGCACACGCTGGTCGCCAAAGGCGGGCCGTGCGACAACCCAAGCGAAGTGAGCGCCGACGTGCAGATTGTGGTTGAGCCGCCGACGACGACCGTGGCGAAAGGCTCCGGCACAGTCATGAACAATTTTAGCCTGGACGTGGGCGACGGCAACGGCGACGACGTGATCTTCAGCCATACCAGCAGCGATGTGCAGTTGTTGGGCGCCTGGGGCGCGACGATGGACATCTGGCCCGGCGGTCAGCCCAGCGTTAGCGATTGCAAAGGGTTGATCGACGCGGGATCGTTTTCCAGCGTGAGCGTTTCAGCGAATGATTACGTCTGCTACAAGACCGGCAGCGGCAACTATGGCTATCTGGTAATCAACGGCATGTCCCTCGATTCGAACGACCCGAGCAATTCCTACGTGGACCTCTCGTATGAAACGGAGATCACACCCTGATTCGAACTACCCACGCGGCTCGACCGGGCGGGTGGGCGCTGGCCGGGCTGGTGGCCTGTACCTGGAGAGGTAGCATGCGTGCTTTCACCATCGTACCGCTCATTGCACTGCTCATCTCGGCGTGCGCGCCGGCGGGCAACGCCATCGGCGACGCCGCGAAGTCGGCGCTTGCGGGCGCGCCCGCACAAATATATCCCCTCGGCATCGAATGCATCGTCTACCCGCTCAACGGCGTCCCGCAGGTGCTGTTGGACCGGCCGCAGGCGGAAATGCCTGCAGGGAACGCCGAATTCCGATTGCTCGCGTATTTGAACGAAGAGCCGGTCTTCGAAGCGCCGATCGATCCGCGAGTCGCCGACGGCGGCGGGCTGCTCCCCGTCGATTTGCCGGCCCTGGCCGATCTACCGGAGGGCGAGAAGACGGTGCGGATCGCGCTGCTCGCCATCGGGGCGGAGGGCGACGAATTAATCGACGAGATGGAATTTGCCTTCGAGGCGCCGCCGGCGTTGGAGATCGTCGATCCGCTGCCGGACGAGGCCACGGGCGTGGCGCTCGCGGTCGCGGGCGAGCCGATGACGGTGCAGGTAGCCGTGGAGAACGTGGCGGCCGGTTCGGTACAGCTCGTCACGCGCCCGGTCGGCGCGCCAGCTGCGCCGGTCGAGACCGGCGGGCGCAGTCCCCGGCGGGGTCGCGGACTGGCGCGGCCGTCTGGCCAGGGGGAAATTATCGCCTTTGACTGGCGTGCGCCCGAGGGACGGCGCGGCGTGGAGATGATCGTGTTTGCCCGCGCGGAGTTGGATCGGGCAGCGTTATGCTCATACACGCGCAAGGCATTTGCCGTCACCGTCCCGCAGGATTTCGACGAGTTGGCGGGGGAGTATTTCGTGGAGATCATGCTCGGTATG
>JBHHUI010000342.1:0-4154 GCA_046753805.1 Anaerolineales bacterium | reverse complement strand
TGCTGGGCGCAACAGACCTCGGCGCGCGCTATGATGGCACGCTTACATACCATCCATCGTGCCATCTGCTGCGCGGGTTGGGGGAGGGCGACGCCCCGCTGCAGCTGCTCGCCAACGTGCGTGGCGCGGACATAGTTCCGCTGTCGGGTGCGGACGAGTGCTGTGGTTTTGGCGGGCTGTTCGCTGTTAAGCTGGCCGCTGTTTCCAACGAGATGCTCACCCGGAAAGCAGACAACATCCGCAAGAGCAAAGCCGGCGCGTGCGTCACCTGCGACGCCGGCTGCCTGCTCAACATGGACGGCCGGCTGGCGCAGCAGCAACCCGGACCGCGCATGTTGCATTTGGCTGAGGTGCTGGCGAATTAATAGAACGCGAATACCCGCGTTCATCCAATACAGCAAGTATATGTCAGGGTCGGATTCGACTTTTCAAACGCGCATTCGCGCCGCCCTCGGCGACGCGAACCTCCAGCGCGCGTTGGACGGCAATTTCACGCGCGCGCGCGAGAGTCTGGCCGAGGCGATGGATACGTTGCCGCACGCCAATGCCACCCGTGACCGCGCGCGCGCCATTCGGATAGAAGCCCTGGCGCATCTCGACCAGTATTTGCTGCAGTTGGAAGAGCAAGTCACAGCGCACGGCGGGGTGGTTCACTGGGCTGCGGATGCCGACCAGGCGACACGCATCGTGCTGCGCATCGCGCAGGATGTCGGCGCTTCCGTCGTGGTCAAATCCAAGAGTATGGTTACGGAAGAAATCGGGCTCAATGCCGTATTGCAGCGCATGGGCCTCCGCGTGGTTGAAACGGACCTCGGCGAGTATATCCTGCAGCTGCGCAACGATCATCCTTCACACATCGTGGCGCCCGCCATCCACCTTACGCGCGACGATGTCGCTCGTGTCTTTGCCGAAAAATTGAGGCCGCCGGCTGGCGTGTCGCTCGATCCGGGCGAGTTGGACATACCCACCCTGACCGCTCTGGCGCGCGCCGCCCTCCGCGCGGAGTTCATCCACGCGGGCGTTGGCGTCTCGGGCGTTAATTTCGGCGTCGCGGAAACCGGCACGCTCTGTCTGGTCTCTAATGAAGGCAACGGGCGGCTCGTCACCACTGCGCCGCAGGTGCATGTCGCGGTTATGGGCATCGAGCGGGTCGTGCCGACCATGGCCGACCTTGAAGTGATGTTGCGCCTGCTGGCGCGTTCGGCCACCGGGCAGAAGATCACCAGCTATACTAGCTTGCTGACCGGCCCGCGACGCGGCGACGAACCCGACGGGCCCGAGCAACTACATTTGGTGCTGGTGGACAACGGCCGCTCGAATGTGCTCGCCAGCGAACTGGCGGAGGCGCTGCTCTGCATCCGCTGCGGCGCCTGTCTGAACGTGTGCCCGGTGTACCGCGAGATCGGCGGCCATGCCTATGGCAGCGTCTACCCCGGCCCGATCGGCGCGATCATCACGCCGGCGCTGGGCGGGATCAGCGAATACGGCGAACTTGCACAGGCGAGCAGCCTGTGCGGCGCATGTCAGGATGTATGCCCGGTGCGCATCAACATCCCGGAGTTGTTATTGAGGACGCGCGCGCTGCACCGCGAGGCTGCAGGAGGTGAGAAACGTTGGAATGCGTTGTTCGGCGGGTGGGCGTGGTCTATGGCCTCGCCCGTGCGGTTCTTGTGGGGCGCACGGCTGGCGCGGTTGGGGCAAGGTTTCGCCCGGCGCTTCCGCAAGCGCCTCGTGCTGCCGGCGCCTCTCGCCGGATGGACTGAATACCGCGAATTCCCCGGAATCGCGTCGCGCACCTTCCGGGAACGGTGGGCGGCGCGCGCCGTTACAAGTACGGATGATTGACATGTCGGAAGCAGAGGGGCGGGAAATCGTCCTCGGGCGCGTGCAGCAAGCGCTGCGGACTGGCCCCCGCTTGCCCGCGCCGCTCCGCATCGATCTGCCGCCGCAGCCCGGCGAGCAATCGCGCGCAGCGCTGATCGAAGAATTCAAGCAAGAATGGGAGGCGCTGCAGGGCAAGTTCCTGCGCATGCCCCGCGAAGATGCCGTCGTGCGGCTGTCTGCATTATTGCGCGAGCTGGGGGTGCGGCGCTTGCTTGCATGGAATGAAGAACATCTGCCAATGCGCGACCTGGGTGTGGGACTCGAACGCGCGGGCTTTAGGCTGGAGGGCGCGGTCCTGCCCCGCCGCGACCCGGCCCGCCGCGAGCGTATCCGCCAACTCGCCGACCTTGAAGTCGGGCTGACGGGCGCAGCGGCAGCGATTGCTCAGGTGGGCGCCCTGGTACTGCCCGGCGGCCCCGGACGGGCGCGGCTGGCCTCGCTGTTGCCGCCGATCCACATTGCGCTCCTCACGCCGCAACAGTTCTATGCCACGTTTGAAGCGTACCTGACAGCGCAAACGCAGACCGGCGCGTCGGCTCCCATGCTTGCCAGCTCAAGCAGCCTGACATTAGTGGCCGGCCCGAGCCGCACGGCCGATATCGAACGCGTGCTAACGCTGGGCGTGCACGGCCCCGGCGATGTGCTCGTCGTATTGCTCGAATGACATGTGAAACCTAGAATTGCATTGCCGTCCTGTATACTTGCCCGCGCCACAGACCATGATTTCCGCACATGTTTATGCCTGAGTCAACTACCGAGACAAAGAGTTACTTTTATCCAAACCGTATCGGCCGCGTCATCCTCGTAGCGATGGAAAAGGAACTCGGACGCGAGCGCCTGGATGAGGTCTTACGCGCCGGCAACCTGACCGAGCTGCAGCGGCTGCCGCCCAACAACCTGAACCGGAAGTTCCGCTTCGAATGGGTGGCCGGCTTGCAGGCGGCCACCGAATCCGTGTTCGGCGCGAAGGCCGGGCGCAAGATGAACCATCGCATCGGTGCAGCTTGCTTCAACACCGGACTGAAAGAATTCGACCCGCTGCTGGGGATCGCAGACCTGCCGTTCCGGCTGATGCCGCTTGGTATGAAATTCCGCGTGGGGCTGGATGTCTTCGCGCGGGTCTTTAACCAGTTCAGCGATCAGGTCGTGCGCATCCAGGAATCGGAAGACAGCTTCAACTGGATTATCGAGCGCTGTCCGGTCTGTTGGGGTCGCGAGACGGACGCGCCCTGCTGTGGGTTGGCGCAGGGGATTCTGGAAGAATCGATCTTTTGGGGCACGGGCGGGCGACGCTACCAGATCGAAGAGACGCAATGCGTCGCCATGGGCGCCGATGCCTGTGTGTTCGCCATCAGCAAGTCTCCGCTCGACTGACCTCCGGACGCTACACTACGCCCTCAAATAGATCGTGTTCGCGGTAGCGCTTGGGCGCCGGCGGCCGGGCGCGCATGAAGGTTTCAAACTTGCCGGCGCGCCGCCGGAAGAGCATCCGCGTGCGCCAGGTCGATGCGAGCGATTGCTGGCTGCGGTGGCAGGCCGCAGCGGCTTGTTTTATGTGGGCAACCTCCCGAACGTTGATGAAGGCGTGCAGGGGGAAGTCGACCTGCGCGAGTTTTTCGAGATCGATATCGCCATTGCGGCCATAGGCCCGGGTGTTGTCCCCAAACAAGCGCATGACGCGCAACCACTGGCGCATCCAACGCCGTGAATACGTGCTGTAATATAGCTTCTGTGGGCGAAAGGGCGCGCGTCCGTTTGTGGAATCGCTTTGCTGCGCCAGTTGTTCGTACGCCGTCAGCGTGGCTTTGTGCATCGCGATATGGTCTGGATGATAATAGCCGCCAATCGGGTCGAACGTGATCACGATCTGTGGTTGCACCAGCTGCATGATGTGCGTGACCCTGGCGGCAACTTCCACCGCAGGCGCGGCTGCCAGCGCTTCCGGGTGGGCATTGTCAGGCGATCCTGGCATACCCGAATCGCGATAGCCGAGATAATGCACGGCTGTCAGTCCGAGTGTGCGCGCGGCGCACTCCAGTTCGGCGCTGCGTACCGCGGCTGCCGACCCGTGCGTCTCCAGGTGTTCAGGATCGATGGTCCCGACCTCGCCCCGCGTTGCGCAAATCAGGTGCACGTCCACGCCGACGCGGGCATAGTGGGCGAGGGTGCCACCCGGCCCGAAGGATTCGTCGTCGGGATGCGCAAAACAAACGAGCATTCGTCGCGTGGAGGCTGCCGGCTTCAACTGGATCGTATCGATGTTCACGCAG
>JBHHUI010000341.1:0-4161 GCA_046753805.1 Anaerolineales bacterium | reverse complement strand
CATATTGGTTCTCTCTGATTGAAGTCATTGAAAGACTCCACTGAAAAAAGTCAGCAGATGAAGCGGACCGCGTCCAGGCGCCGCGACTGGACGGACCTCAGGTAAGCGCCTGTGTGAGGCCGTAATGCGCTGCGCCGTAAAGCGCGGCCTTCGCGTTGCGAATGACGTGCACCGGCACGTGCGCAAGCAAATCGGCAAAGCGCCCTTTGCGCGTGAACGCTTCCATGAACGCCCCCGTGTTCAGTTGCGGCAGAATGCGCGGCGGAATCCCGCCCCCCAGAAACACGCCGCCGGTCGCCATGAATTTCAGCGCCAGATTACCGGCCGCACTTCCCAGGATCGCAATGAACAGGTCCAACGTAGCCGCACAGATTTCCGCATGCCGTTCGACGGCTGCGCGGACGATGATCGGCGTGCGGTCGGCGGCAGCGGCGAGTTCGGCGCACAGCCAGGCCGGCTCATCGTAAAGGCGGTTGTCGCGAAAGTAGGCGTAGAGGTTCGGGATGCCGCGCCCCGAGCAGACCCGTTCGTAGCTCACGTGACCAAAACGCTGCTGGAGATAGCGCAGCAGCTCGATCTGCATGGGCGTGGTCGGAGCGAAATCGACGTGACCGCCTTCCGAGGCCTGCGTGCGGTACGTGCGTCCATCCCAGACCAGGTAGGCCTCCCCCAATCCGGTACCGGGCGCGATTACCGCCAGCGGGCCGTTCTCCACCGGGCTTCCGGCATTTAGCGTGTAGCGGTCGGCAGCGGGCGCAAACGGGACGTAGCTGGCGATTGCCTCCAGGTCGTTGATGAGACGCACCGGGACGCCTTGCAGAGCCGCGCTCAGGTCACACTCTGTCAGCACCCAGGGCAGGTTGGTCACCGTGGCTTCGCCCGCGACCACGGGACCCGCCACGCCAAAACTGGCGCTCGAAATTTCAACGTCAACATCGGCCAGAAATTCAGCGACGATCGCCGGCAGCGACGAATGCTCCCCGCTCAGGAAGCGGGCCTCCGCGATGGGATGCTGCGCGCCGTGCTCTGGCGAAAAGACTGCCAGGACGGTCTTCGTGCCGCCGACGTCGCCGGCAAGTAGCATGGGAAATTTTCCCTGCTCAGACTCGCACAAGCGAGTCTTCGCTGCCGTATTCGTTGGGCACGTACGCGTCTGCTTGCCAGTCGTTCTCCCAGCGCTCGCCGTCCAACAGGTAACGGAAACGGTATTCGTGCCCCGGCTTGAGCGACAGGGTGACAGCAAAGCTGCCGTCTTTACGACGTTTGAGCTGCCGCGCCGTTTTGTTCCAATCGTTGAAGTCCCCGCACAGGCAAACTTCCTGCGCATGCACCGCAGCCGGCAAGCTGAAGGTGACTCGACACGAGGTCCTGGTCTTGGAGTAAGTCTTCTTGAGCATGGTCTGTATCCCTCTCAGTCTTGTTACAATTTCACCACCGGAAAGCAGCTACCCAGCTTGGGGACGCCACAGCGGGGATTTGGGGATTGGTTTTCTGGTCAACACGCTGGGCGCAATCTCCTAATCCTCTCGAAGGCCCCGCCACGCTTTATCTGTGTGAACCGGTGCTGATCTTTGTCGAAGCATCCGCGTCCCATAAGAATCAGGCCGCCAACCGTTGGACGGCTTCCAGATAGGCTTGAACCGTCGAAACGAAGGTTGCATGGCTCCAGGTGAGCGGACTGACCGAAAGCGGCGCATTCGTATACGGATGCACCTGTTCGGCCAGCACGCCCGATGGGAGCGCATGGTCGGCCACCCATTCCAGCAAATCGAGCGCGCGTCGCAGGTCGGCGCGCGTGCGGGCTGTGGCGGCGCGCCACTCGGCCAGCCACAATGTGCAGATAAACCACGGATTGCCGGGCACGTTCTGTATATCCTGGCTGACCTGGTGGTAATAGTCGTTCTCGTAGCGCGCCACCCCGCCCACATCTGTCTTGATCCACAGCCGGTCTTCCACAGCGCGCATGGTGGCAACGATCTTGGGATCGTCGGGCGCATACATGCCGAACTGCCATAGCCCGGCCAGCGATGCGTCGATCGTCAGGTCCACATCCCAGTCACCGTGGTCCGAACGGTTGAGCATGCGCGCGAAACGCCCGGCCACGGGTTGCCACAGATGCGCCTCCACGCCGGCGCGAATCTCGTCCATGGCCTGCGCATAGCATGCGGCGCGGTCGTTCTCGCCAAATGCGGCTGCGAAGTTTCTCGCCGCCGCCAGGCCAGCCCAGGTGGCCGCCGTTGTCCAGGCGAGCACGCCATGCCGCTCCTCCCACAAGTCGTGGCTGGGCAGCGGCAAACCGGACTCGGGTTCGCGGTAGTCCGCCAGAAAATCGGCCGCCCGGGTGATCAAGTCCCGGTACAGCGTCTTGATAAATTCCACGTCCTTGAAGCGCGCGAAATGCTCCCACAACGCCCAGAGCACGAGCGCGGTTTCGTCCTCCTGGATCGGCAGCGCTTTGGCGCCGTTCGCATACCATGGATGCCAACTCGACGCGAGCGTACCGTCCGGATTGTACTTGTGCAGCAAGTAGCCTTCCGGGGTAATTGCGCGCGCGCAGAAGCGGAAAAATGCGCGTGACAACTCGATATAGCCGGTCCGCGCCAGCGCCCGCGCTACCAGCGCCCCGTCGCGCGGCCACATGTAGCTGTAGGTATCGCGTACAGTTGAACTGATGTCGGTATCATTTGCCGCCAGGATCGCGCCGCCGTTGTCGATCTGCGTGCGGGCGACCAGTAGGCTGATCTGATACTGGTCGCAAACCGCATGCGGCAAGTCTTCCAGGTCCGGCAGATGAGTGTCCACCCACAAGCGCCAATACGCGCGCGTGCGGTCCAGGAACGTCTGCGTCCCACGCTGCCGCACCATGCGATTCAGGCCGATCACTTTATGAAAGTTTTGGCCTGCGATGAGCCAGTAATACACGGACTGCGGCGCGCCCGGCGTCACAGTCACGCCCAGGCCGACGGTCGAATCGACTGAACCCTGCGCAATGGCATTGCCGGACAAGCGTCCGTTTTCAGCATCGCGCCACGTGCCCTCACGTCCGCCGATCTCCTTCTGCCCGCAGGCCCACTGGTGCAGCCCGACGACAAGGCCCGCCGCCGTATCTTCCGTCGGCGGCCAATCGGTATGGCTCTGGGCGGACACCGCGCCGTTGATCAGAAACCAGCGCGCGCCCTTGTAATGCAATACTGCCCGCCGTTCCGGCTCGTAGTAGGTCGTGTCGCCCACTTCGTTGCCGAGAATATGGAGGTCGTGGTGGAAGAATAGCCGCACCTGACGCGGCGAGCCGGCGTGATTGACGATCTCGATCTTTCGGAACAGGATTGGCTCGTGAAAGTCCACGGCGTCCCGGCACAGCAGTGTCAACTCGAGGACGGGATGCGAAAGCGTGACTTCCGTGACCATCGTTTCGTGTTCGTAGCGCAGATCGCGCTCCCAGCCGGAATCGTGCAGCCAGCGGAAGCGCCCCTCCGCGCCGTCGGGTCCCCCCACCCAGACGCCAAAATGGAACGGGTGTCCGATGGCGTGGTTCTCCTGCCCGACATGCGGCCAGTACAGTTCGCGCAGCTGGTATTTTTCATCAAAGGCAACCAACAGGTTGCCGTTTCCGAGCGGCAGATCACGGGGCATGGCGGTTACTCAAATCAGGCAAGTTGCATCAATGTAGCGGGTTGATTGCTGACGCTGTCAGTCTCCGCCGACAACCGACCGGCTGCGGGCGCGTTCGCCGTCCTTTCCTGCAGCGGGCGCGGCGCGCGGCCAATCCGTGCGATTGCGCCGCCAAAAGAATCGACCGGCCTCGCCCCGGCATACGCGAAAGGCGCTTCCTCTAGCGCGTTCTGAAACGAGATTGCCAGCTTCGAGCCGGTTGCCGCATCCACCAGATCAGCCGCCTGCGCGCCATCGTGGATCGCCTGACGCACCGGCGCTTGTTCGAGATCGTCGGCGAGGAACGCGGCCGACGTGAACATGCGCTGGCGTAGCCAGTTCGCCTGCATGAGCATGAGAACACGCTCGCGCAGGGTTGGGTCAGAATCTCCAATGCCGTGTTCGTGGAACCACTTATCGTCGCGAACATGTCGCAGCATGACACGCACAAAATCGTCCCGTAAAAACCACGGATCGACGCCGGTAGGCCCGACAACACTTGCCAGCGCT
>JBHHUI010000340.1:0-4164 GCA_046753805.1 Anaerolineales bacterium | reverse complement strand
CTGAACGTTGACTCGGTCGCCTGCCGGTCGTAACGTGGCCGTGTTTGCGGTTGTCGCTGCGCCGGTTCTTGCGCGCCATCTGGACGCAATTGTGGCCGATTTGCAGGGGCGCTTTCCATCGCTGGCTCTCGCTGCACGCGCGCCGACGCCGTCTCAGGTCAGGCTGCACTGGCTCGTCGCTGCGCTCGTGATCGTCGCGGCGCTGGCTAAAGTTTCGCAGCCGCTGTCGCGCGCAGTGAACGAAGCGGCGCTGGCCGAATTCCAGCCGGTGGCGGCCGTCGCGCACCTGCGCGCCGTCGGCGCGCCCGGCAACCTCTTCAACTCGTACAATTGGGGCGGATTCCTCATTTGGGAACTGTACCCGGAGACGCCCGTCTTTGTCGACGGGCGCACCGATTTGTACGACGACGAATTCCTGTGCACCTATCTGGCGACGACGCTGGCGCGGCCGGGTTGGCGCGACACGCTCGACCGCTATGAGATCGATACGGTGCTCGTCGAGCGCGATTCAATCCTCGCCGGCGCGCTCGCGGATGACGCGGCCTGGCGCGCGCAATACACCGACGAGGTCGCGTCGATCTTTGTGAGGGCAGCGCCATAGGCGCTACGATTGCCCGTCCGGCGCTGCCCGCGAGGGCGCGCTATCCAGCCCTCGAGGCCGGATTGCTGCTCGTGTGGGCTTACGTGGTCCTCGTCGCCGGCGCTGTGAGCGGACTCGTCAATTTCCGGCTGCGCGTCGCCTCGGCGGTTCTCATGGCAGCCACGATCGGCGTCTGGCTGGCCGTGCGCGTCATTCGTGGCGAGCGCGTGCGGCAGGCCGGAATCGAGTTGGGTGTGCTGCTCTTTCTCGGCGCGCAGCTTGCAGCTGCGCTGTTCTCGAACGATGTGCGCCACAGCGTCGAAGTGGTCGGCCAGTACGGCGCATACGTACTTATCTTCTATTTTGCGCTCGACTGGGGCGTGCGCGCCGCGCCAGCCGAACTCATCGAAAAGACGCTGCTGGTCGCCGGCGGCATTGTGGTCAGTCTGGCGCTGTTTGACCTGGTTTCCATTTACCAGGCGTGGCGCGGCTACGCAGCCGGGCTGCCCTACGCGCCGCCGTTTCGTCACCGGCTCTTCTCTGTCTTCGGAGAAGCTAATCTGCTGGCTGCGTTTGTCAACCTGATCCTGCCGCTGGCGCTGGCGCGGCGCGCCGCCACACACGCGCGCGCGCCGCGCGTGCTGCTCCTGATACTCATCGTCGGCGCCCTCGTCACGGGACTGTTCGCTTCTTCGCGGGGCGGCCTGCTTGGAACGGCCGCTGCCCTGGTTATGCTGGGGTTGTTATGGACGATGGTTGTGTCGCCCGTAGCCCGCTGGCGCGTCCAGCAGGTATCGGCCCGCGTCCGCAGCAAGCCGGTGGCGATGGGCGCTTTGGCGGTGCTCGCCGCTGTGGCCCTCGTAGCCGTGGTTGTGATTGCATTACGCTTTGAAGGCAGCGCAACTCATTCGCCGGTGCTGGATTCGCGCAACGTGTTCTGGCGGCCGGCGCTGCAGGGGCTGCAGCAGGCGCCGTTGTTTGGCGTCGGCCCCGGCAGGTACGCTGCGCTTTACATGCAGGCGGCGTCCATGCCGCCGATCCGGCCGTACATGCACGCCCATAGCGTGCCGGTAAACGTGGCGGCGGAATCAGGTCTGATAGGCCTGGTTGGCCTGGCGGCGCTGTTGCTTGTGGTCGTGCGGGCCGTGCGGCGCAGCGTGCCGACCGGTTCGCAGCAGTCGCGGGCGCGCTGGGCCGGGTCCGTCGCCGCGCTCGTAGGGTTGGCAACGCACTCACTGGTGGATGATCACTCGCGCTTTCTCGCCGCCGCCGTCCCGGCCCTGGCGCTCCTGGCGCTCGTCCTCAGCTACGAACGGAGCGAGGCGAACCACCGAGGCGGTATGAATCCGATCTGGCTCGCCCTTGCGGCGGTCATCCTGGCGCTCTTCGCCGGATACTCGCTCCGCGCACAGGCGCTGCACGAGCGCGGCATGGACGCAGCCGTGGCTGGCGATTGGAACGGGGCGGCGCGCCGATTCGACGCCGCGGCCGAGGCTGACCCCGGCGTGGGGCAATACTGGCTGGATAGCGGTTTCGCCCACGGCGTTGTGGCGCTGGACGGCAGCGCTCCGGAGCTCGCGCGCGCGATTGTAAACACCGAGCGCGGCATCGGGATCGAGCCGGCATACGCGCCGAATTACGCCAACCTGGCGGCCCTGTACGCGCAGGCCGGGAGAACCGACGCGGCGGTTGCGATGTTGGAAGCAGTAGCGGCGCAGGCGCCCCGGTCATACCTTTACCCGTTGAATGCCGGGGTCGTTGCGGAAGCGGCGGGCAACGACGCCGCTGCGCAACAGTTCTATTCGCAGGCGCTGGAAACAGAACCCACCGTGGCGCAGGCTACGTTCTGGGATGCGACTCCATTGCGCCGCACAGTGCGCAATGGATGGCAGGCCGCTGCGGGGGCAGACCGCGCGGGAGACCGTTTGGCGGGGGGGGAAGCCGCACTGGAGCGGGGCGACCTTTCCGGCGCTGCAGCGCGCCTGGCGACGGCCTGGTCGGAAAATCCCAACGACCCGCGCCTGTATTACGATTTCGGGCGGCTGGCGCGCACGCGCGGCGACCTGGCGGCGGCCGAGAAATACCTGCAGCTGGCCGTCTGGGTGCAGACGCAATCGGCGGCCGAAAAAATACCGGCGCTGCTGGAACTGGCCGATCTTGCGCTTACACAGGGCGATTCAGAATCGGCGCAGCACCAGTTCGACTTTGTAATGCAGGCCGTCACGGAGTACACCGTGTATGGCTGGGGCACGTACGGCTGGAATCCGTATGCGCTCTTCGTTTTCCAGCGTCGAGGCCTGCCGACGGGCGTGCTGCCGCAGGTGGCGCGGGCGGACATGTCGGTCGCGTTCCTCGAACGGCTGCAGCAAGTCGCGGGCGCCTTCGCTGCGCGAGGCATCGAAGGCCCCGGGCTGCAAGTCGAGAGCCGCTTTGGAGCGTTCACACCGTGAGCGCCTCGCGCGCCAATGTGCGCCGACTCGTGGGCGGGCTGCTCGTATTCATCTGGGCCGCGCTGGTGCTGGGGGCGTATTACGCGGTACACAAACCGCTGCCGCCGGCGCAACTGCCGGGCGTCGTCGTGACCCTGCACGGCCTCGCCGCCGCCGCTGCCACGCTGGTGGTGAGCTATGCTGTGGGGCGCGGAGCCGTCGCGCGCTGGTTCGGGCGCGAGCCCGCTGGGCTGCGGCTGGCGCTGTCCATCGGGCTGGGCTCCGGCGGCCTGGCAATCGGTTTCGTCCTTGCGGGCGCGCTGGCGCTCTACCACCCGGTGACCGCGCTGACGGCGGTCGCAGCCGCTCTCGTCTATGTGCTGCGCCGCCGAGCGGACTTTCGCGCGCTCCGGTTGCCGCGCGTGCGCGGCGCGCTGGCCTGGTTTGTCGTCGGCGTCTCCGGCGTAGCGTTCTTGCAGGCGGCCACGCCGCCGACGGCCTGGGACGCGCTGGTATACCATCTGACCGGCCCGGAGTTGTATGTGCAGGCCGGGCGGCTTGTGCATCCTATCGATCTGCATTACCTCGGCTTTCCGCAGTGGGGCGAAGCGCTGTTTACGTTCGGAATGCTGCTCGGCAGCGACCGCGCGCCCGCCTTGTTGCACTGGACATTCGCAATCCTTACACTGGTTGTGGTGTATGAAACGGTGCGGCGCATCCTGCCGACGCGCGGGATTCTGGCCGTGGCGCTGCTGGCGGCGACGCCGTCCGCCATGCTGCTGGCAGGCATCCCGTATGTGGACTGGTTTGCGATGTTCGCCGTCGCGCTGGCGTTCTATGCTCTGCTGCGCTGGGGAGAGGCTGGCGAACGCCGCTGGCTGGCGCTGGCGGGCGCGGGCGCAGGGCTGGCGTTTGCGGCCAAATATTCGAGCGCGGGCGCGATCCTCGGACTGGCAGCGGGCGCAGCGCACTTGCAAGCCGCTACTCGGAACCGGTCATTCGGGCAACTGGCGCGCAATGTCGCAGCCTTTGTGGTTCCGGCTGTGCTCGTGGCGCTCCCGTGGCTGTTCAAGAATCTGGCGCTGACGGGCAACCCGCTTTATCCATTCTTTTTCGACGGCCTGTACTGGGACGAACTGCGCCGGTGGTGGTATT
>JBHHUI010000339.1:0-4188 GCA_046753805.1 Anaerolineales bacterium | reverse complement strand
GCGTATTAAGGTGCTTTATGAGGGGCTGGAAGATCCTTTTGCCAGCCTCGCTGATCCGTGCCGACAGGTGTTTTTGCTTGCCAAATCGCCGCAAGACGATGGACGCGTGGCTGCCATTACCGCGCCGATCAAATTGATCAGATCGTATGAGCGGCCGGTCGGGGGCCGAGCATATGACTTGTATCATGTAGAACCGACGGATAGGGCGCTGGCAATCTTCGCCCCCGACGGCTGTTACGGCGCCGGGAACTGAAATGGTTCAGGGATGAGCCGGTACACAACAACCGGCGCGGCGCCATGCGGGCGTGGAAAGCGCGCCAGTTCTTGCGGATTGATCGTGAGCCCCTCGAAGTTCGCCTTGTCGCGGGCACGGTCCACGAGCAGATACGCCGGTTCACCATTGGCAACCACATCGATCACAGACGGCGCAGCAGCGTCCCACAGTTCATATGGCTGCCCGTTGGCGTCTTCGGGCCAATAGAGCTGCATAATGCGCCAGGTGGCGAGGTCCTGACCGTACACCACCGCGGGTCGATCATGCGTTTGAATGGTCTCTACTACGAATCGCGTAGCGGCATCAATTCCATAGCCGGCCGACCAGCTCAGGACGTGCTGACGCTGATCCTCGAAGGGCAGATCGAGCTGCGCCGGATCGGCATATGCTTGCCACGCGAAGCGCCCGAACGGAATCGTTGTCAGCAGCATAAGTCCAAGAGCTCCGGCTCCCCCAAGAGCACGATGCGTCCCACGACGCCAAATCTCAACTGCGGCGTGCGCCAGCAACACAGTTCCAAATGCAAGCGCCGCCATGTAATAGCGGGGAAATGCGCCGTCCGCTGTAACCACGAAAATGCCCGCCGCCGCGATGAAGCCCAACAAGGCCGTCCAGGCTGCGGCAGACCGCCAAACCAGGGCCAGTATGGCGCTGATCACAACGGCCGCGCCGGCAACGCCGAGGTACGTCCAGCCCCAAGAGGCCAGATCTGCGACATTGTGAAACACAAGCTGCGGCCACGCCGCGCTGCCATCGCCCGACCGTGACACCAGTTCGCCGGATACGTCATAGCGCAGCGCGGTTGCACCAAGCACCGCCGATAGAGCGATACCTGCGAAAACATACGCGCCAAGCAAGAGCGTCCACCTACGGGGAAGCGCGCCTCGGCGATTGCCGGACAACAACATCACGACTGGCGGCAACACCCAAAAGGACACCGCGCTCAATTTCAGCAGCGGCAGCGCAAGCAAAACGCCAGCCAGCGCCAGCGCATGCTTCCAGCGGCCGGGCGCCGCGCGATGGGCCCACAGGCTCGCAGCCCATGCAAGTACAACCGCGAGCGATGCCACGAGCGGATCGGCCGTGGCAATGCGCTCATGGAAGAACGTCCACGGCAGGAGGGCGTATATCGCGCCTGCCAGCAGGCCCATTCCCGCGCGACCCCACGCGCGACCGAGCGCCCACAGGCCGGACAACGTGACCACTCCGCTCAGTACCGTAGCAGCGCGCCCCAGCCAGAGCGCGCCCGCGCCCCACGGCAGCAGCGCGGAGAAATAGTAAATTGTTAGCCCTTTGGCAGTACTGAACGGGAATACAACCCGCCCGTCCCAGATTTCGGCCGCCCAGCGCAGGTGGTTGGCCTCGTCGATGAATGCCGGCAAGGCGAGGAGCGCGTGCAAACGCAGCCAGAACGAGGCCAGTAGCAGCCCGATCAGACCCCAGCGGAGGCGCGAAGTAGTTATGGTCCGCATAAAAAAACGGGTGAGCGTGGAGCGCACCCGTCTCAGATTCTAATCGGAACCCAGCTTCAGGCCAGATAATCCTTCAACTGGCGCGAGCGGCGCGGGTGGCGCAGCCGACGCAGGGCTTTGCCTTCAATCTGGCGAATGCGCTCGCGGGTCAGGCCGAACTTCTGGCCGACCTCTTCCAGCGTATACGAGCGGCCATTCTGTAAGCCGAAGCGCAGGCGCAGGATGCGAGCCTCGCGTGGGGTGAGCGTCGCCAGCACTTCTTCCACTTTTTCGCGCAGCAGGTTCTGATAGGCGCTCTGGCTCGGCGTCGGCGTGCTGTCATCCTCGATGAACGACCCCAACTCGCTATCATCTTCTTCGCCGACCGGGCGCTCGAGCGAAAGCGGCCGCCACGAGACCTTGAGCATCCACTGCACTTTACGTGGTTCGAGTTCCAACTCGCGCGCGATCTCTTCGGGAGTGGGTTTGCGCCCAAAACTTTGCTCGAGCTGTCGGGCAGTCTTGTACAGACGCCGGATACGGTCGCTCATGTGGACGGGGACACGGATCGTACGGCCCTGATCGGCGATTGCGCGCGTAATGGTCTGCCGAATCCACCAGGTGGCATAGGTGCTGAATCGGAAACCGCGCCGATAGTCAAACTTTCCGACCGCTTTCATCAGACCCAGATTGCCTTCCTGGATCAGGTCGAGCAACGGGACGCCGCGACCCATGTACTTCTTGGCGATCGAAACCACAAGGCGCGTGTTTGCCTTGATCAAATGCTCGCGCGCAGCCCGGCCGTCTTCAATCTGACCCTCCAGCCGCGCCCGGTTGCGCATCGTGTACGTCCCACCGGATACGCGCAGCTTGGCTTTGGCCCGTTTGCCGCGTTCGAGCCGCTTGGCCAGATCCACTTCCTGCTCAGTCGTCAGCAGCGGGACACGGGCCATTTCTTTCAGGTACAACCCCACCGTGTCGTCGCTTGAAATCTGCGACAGGTCAAACTCCTGCTCGTCATATTCGGCGGTACGCGGCTGTACATCTTCCGGCACATCGCGACTATCAGCATACACATCGATTCCGGCGCCCTGCAAAAAGGCAAACAACTCTTCCAGAACACCACCCGACTCATCTGCGTTCGGGATAATCTCCATGATGTCGTCCGTAGTCAGATATCCCATCGCATCCGCACGGTCCATCAATTGGGCGAGGACTTCCGTGCGTTGGTTGCTAAATCCAGGGTACATGTACGTGCTCCTCAGACAGTCCAGGGCCTAAATGTTTCGATTCCCCAAGCCTGCCGTCTACGCCTGGTCCAGCAGCGTGCGCAATACACCCAGGCGAGGGTCGATAGTCTCCGGCTCGCAGTCACAAGTGTCGTAGTTGCGGTCTTTACCGCACACCGGGCACAGCCCGGCGCAATCCGGTCGGCAAAGTACGCGCGCCGGCTCATCGAGCAAGAGTAATTCCCGCAGGAGGGGCGCCAGGTCCAGCACGGCGTCTTCCGTGATGACAAATTCGGCTCCTGCAGTCGGCGGATACTCGTATAATTCTGAAATCTCAACGGCGCTATGCAGCGGAGTGTTCACCAGGCAGCGCGAACACTCGCCTTCTCGTTCTGCATTGAACTTTCCGGTGACATAAATACCAGGCGAGGTGCGGGTCAGCCGGACCGATCCGGTGAGGCTGCCCACTATGACATCGGCGGAGATTGCAGCGTGGCGCTCAAATACATCCAAGCTACGGCTGTAACCTGTGCGCTGCTTCAGCAGAAAACCGACGTTCAGTTGTAGGGCGTTATGTTGAGTTGTAGCCAGTTTGGCCTCTCGCAAACTCGTGCGACTCAACAGAAGACTCGGGGAAGCGCAAAGAGTATACCATAAATGAAGCCGGGGCGTCAATAATTTTGCAGAATAGGGTGACATAAGTACCACAAACGCACGTTATGACAACCCGCTGTACCGGACTGAAACCAACCAAATTGCTACCGCCGATGAAACTCCCTAGTTCTGCTGGAATTTGTGGTTTGAGACGAAAGTGAGGCAATATTGGCAAAACCCGATCAGGAGTTGAGCCAATATGCCTCCCCGCAAGTGTAGCAAGGAACGTGAGCAAGTCGCAAGAGCCTCGAAATGCATCGTGGTGCCAATCGAAATGGAGCAGTACATGACCGTGGTCACTGACCCGGTCCGAATTCGTGAATGTCTGGATGAGATGATCGCCCGTTATCCTGAACTCTTCCCAACCCGGATTGCCGCTGGCTATACGTTGCATGATCGGCGCGGGTCCATCAAGCTATCGGATATTGAACTGCGGCGCATCAAGTTGCAGGCGGACGCGCGGCAAGTGTTCACGATTGCTCCGAGTGGCGTGCTGCCCTACATGACCGGTTACACCGATGATGTCGAGAAAGCGCTCTTTCTGCGCCGCTTCGGGGTGCCGTTCTGGGGGCTGACGTAT
>JBHHUI010000338.1:0-4190 GCA_046753805.1 Anaerolineales bacterium | reverse complement strand
ACGATAATCGGCGTGTTCCGGCGCTGGCGGATCATGCGTCGGTGCTGGAGCGCCTGGGTGCGTTCGACTTCGAGCGCGCAGTGGCTTATGAGCCGGAAATGCTGGCAGCCGCCGCCGTGCAGCTGCCGGATATGCCCCCGGAAGAAGTGTGGCATCTGGCCGAGCCGGTGTTTGCCCGCGCAGCCGCTGGCGACTGCGCCTCGGCGGGCGGGGCGCAACACATTCGAAATTTCAAGCTCGATGCCGAATACGCCGAACTCGAATGGACGCAGCTGCTGCTACCGGTCTATGCCGCCTACTACCGGGACGACGAAGGCAATGCCATCCCGGTAGTCATTAATGGGCAGTCCGGCCGCCTACACGGCGCGTTGCGTGCATCCATGCGCCGGGCCTGGCGTTGGAGCGCAGCCATTGGAGCAGTGGCCGCGCTGCTGTTTGTCGTCGGCGCATTTCTGGCGCTGCTGGCGGCGTTTGTACCCCCGGCGTTGGCGGCCGGTGCGGTGCTCGTCGCGGCCAGCCTGGCAGTGGGCGTCGCTGCCGCCGGACCGGTGATTTACGCAGCGCGCTGGAACGCGCGCAATCGGGCTTAATCTCACGCTCATCTACCGCTAACAATCCTATAACGCCATGCCGGTACGATCTCCTCATGCCGAAACAAGCTATTCGGCAGCCTTGGGCTTGAGTACGTATTCGTGGCTTGGAGCGTTGAATGTTTGCATACGAGAGTTTGTACCAGCAGCAGGTGGACCTGATCGGTCGGCTGCGGGGGGAAGTCGAGGGCTGGCTCCATATCGACGACATCCGCACCGGCCGGCACGGGGACGCTGTCGTGTTCATCGGGAAGCTGGCCACCGACGCGGAAACCGTCTTTGCGCGTGTGCTCGAGCCGTTCCGCCGTTTGGGCTATACGCCGTTCCTGCGACGCGACGACGACGGCGCCGACGTCCTGGTCGCGCGTCGGGGGGTGTTCGAAAGCGTCCCGCTGCGCTGGGGACTGAATGCCTTGCTGTTTGCCCTCACTGTGGGGACCACGGTGTTCTTTGGCGCTTCGTTTGCAGGCGCAAACCCGCTGCGTGCGCTGGGTCCGGCCCTCAACGCCGGGCAATTCGGCCCGCTGCTGGATACCTTGTCGGCTGGAGCGCCCTTTGCGGCTGGCCTGCTGCTAATCCTGTTCGTGCATGAAATGGGACACTACGTCGCCGCGCGGCTGCACGGCGTGCATGTGACTTTGCCGTACTTCATCCCCGTACCGTTCGGGCTGGGGACGCTGGGCGCTTTTATACAGTTGAAGAGCCCGGTGCAAAACCGCAAGGCGCTATTCGACGTTGGGGTGGCCGGGCCGCTGACCGGGTTTGTCGTCGCGTTTGTGCTATTCGTGGTCGGACTGCTGACATCGAGCGTGACGCCCAGCCTTGCGGGCGGGGGCCTATTGGGCAAGAGTCTGTTGGTGTCATGGCTCGTCAACACTATCGTTCCGCATCCGGCCGGCACGGCCATCGCCCTCAGTCCGCTGGCCGTGGCTGCCTGGTTTGGACTGCTCGTGACTGCGTTGAACCTGCTTCCCCTGGGACAACTGGACGGCGGGCACATCGCCTACTCTGTGCTGGGCAAGTATGCGCAGCCGGTGGCCTGGCTGGCGTTTGCGGGGCTGCTTTATCTGGGCGCGACCGCGTGGTCCGGCTGGTACTTCTGGGCCTTCTTCACGCTTGTCACCGGTATGCGCCATCCACAGCCGCTGAACGACATTACACCACTGGACGGCGGGCGCAAGGCGCTTGGTATTTTTACTTTGATTCTGTTCCTGGTGTTGGTGACCCCCAAGCCGTTCTGAGATTGGGTTGGTTTCGTTGGGGTAGCAAGAGAAACGCCCGGTCGTATGCGCCGGGCGTTTTTGCTGCGGCCTGCGCGGCTGAAATCACAACTCGCCCCGCATTTCGGCGCGGAGGCGTTCGTAGAATTCCGCCATCGCGCGGTGGCGTTCAGCGGCGATCGCGCGGGCGGTGGCTGTGTGCAGCCGGTCCTTTACTTTGGATAGCTTGAAGAGATACTCATGGTAGCTGCTGTGCGGCTCGCCCGGTTCCTTCTCGCCGGTCGCCATGAATCTAGCCGATGGCTCGGCGTAGGCCGGCTCGCCGGCGATGGCGGCGTAGCCCACGGTGCGCGCCACACCGATGGCCCCCAGCACATCCAGCTTGTCCGCGTCGAAAAGGCACTTGGCCTCAATAGTTGCGGGCGGTTCGGTCGTGTCGCGGAAGCGGTGCGCGCGAATGCAATGCAACACGGCCTCGATCCGGTCAGATGACCAGCCTTCCGCCGTCAGGATTTCCCGCGCGAGTTCGGCGGAAGCCCGGTGGTGCTGACTGCGGTCTCCGTCCGGGGCGGCTTTCTGTGCATCGTGCAGCAGGGCGGCCGCGCGTACGATCTCGACATCGGCTCCTTCTGCGGCGGCCAGACGCTCCGCCATGTGGTAGACGCGCAGCACGTGGTCGAAATCGTGGATGGGGTCCGCGCCGGCGTACAGCGGGCGGGCGGAGGCGGTTGTGGGCATGGGATTAAGAGGTAGAGTATGGAGGTAGAGTTAGAGGCCGGATAGACCACTCTAACTCTACCTCTGTCTCAAGCCGTCGAAGTCCACCTCACCATACACATGCCGCTTCCATCGGTAGGGCAATTCCACAATTACGCCCGGCTCGGTCGCCGTCAGTGCAAGCTGGAGCGCGTCGAATAGCAACTGCAACTGCTGGTTGCGGGCGCCCGGCTCGCCGAGTGGATGCCCAAACGGGAAACGCAGCACGAGCGAGCGCGGCGGAGACACGGCCTCCGACTGCTTTCGGTTCAGCGAAAAACTGACAGTTGTGATACCCGCCTGTTCAATCTCTCGCGCCAGCAAACCCACGGTCTGCGAACAATTCGGTCAGGAAGGCGTCAGGATGGCAAAGTCAACCCCATCTGCCATCAGTCCAGCCACCATCTGCGGGGCGGTATCACGCAACAGCGGCCGGAAGTTGTTGAGCAGCCCGACAAAACTGTAATGGGTCGGAGCGACGCGCCCGATGACGCCGCCGCCGGCGAGTTCGCGCAGCCGCTCCAGGGGAAAGACGATGTTCGGGTCGGCGTTGGCGTCGGCGTTGTTCACCGCCGGATGGAACACGCGCAATTCGGATATCGGCGTATGGCCGGGAATCGCCCGCAAGGTCGGGTCATCGCCCACCGCCGCGTGTGGCGCCTGCGACGACAGATGCACACCGCCCGTAGTCACAAGCGCAACGGTACTGTCCGCCAGTGGTTTGGCAAGGGCGCGCCACGGCGGATGGCCCGGATCGAGCGCGGCGCTGGCCAGGCGGCGGCGCCATTTGCGGCGATAGAGCGGCGAGCGGCTATAAGCGGCATAAACCTGCGGCAGCAGTCGGTCGGCCAGGCGATAGAGGCTGTGCCGAACCTCGCGGGCTTTACTCATTATTGTCTTCGTTAAGTCGTTCTGTGATGACGAGATAGCGCGTCGGCGGCTGCACGCGCAGCCGGATGACGAGATACGCGCCCAGCGCAGCGCCCATGCCGGCGACGAATCCTGCGCCGAGCAAGCGCAGCCCATTGCGTTTCCGCCGTGGGTGACGACGGCTGCGCCGCGCTTTACGGGAGGGCGTTTTTCGTGCGCGTGCAAATGGGCGTAACGCCATTTCCAGTAAGTCGAGGACTATGAGTGCAGGCGGCATTGCGTTAACACTCCGTGTGTTACATGTGGTCAGCCCAATCATACCAGCGTCCGGCGTGGATACGGGAAGGGATTGTGGAACTGTGCATGCAGATGTTGTAGAAATCCCTTCGGGTTCGGCTGAGACCTCCGAGGTCCGCTGCGCGAGACCCGGAGGTCTTCGGCGACACATTACCCCCATGCTATAATCGCAAAACCCTCTCAATTCCTTCGCAGTCGCCGGAGGTCCCACCATGCTTGAGCTCAAAGAAGCGCAAATGAATCTCGACCTGTCTGAAGAGCACGTGATGTTGCGTCGAGCGGCGCGCGACTTTGCCCAGAACGAGATCGCGCCCATCGCCGCCAAGTTTGACGAAAGCGGAGAGTTTCCACTCGATACAGTGAAAAAGATGGGGCGTCTCGGCCTGATGGGGATCGAAATTCCGGAGGAGTACGGCGGCGCAGGGCTGGACACGCTGGCGTACGTGCTGGCGCTGGA
>JBHHUI010000337.1:0-4192 GCA_046753805.1 Anaerolineales bacterium | reverse complement strand
GGATGACGGGCATGCCGAAACGCTCGGACAGATCGAAAGCGTGCTTCACCATGGCCCGCGCCTCGACCGGCGTGGAGGGATCGAATACCGGCACCTTGGCTGTAAGGGCCGTCAGGCGCGAGTCCTGTTCGGTCTGCGAGGAATGGGGGCCGGGATCGTCGGCCGGGACGATGATGAAACCGCCGCGCACGCCCGTGTAGGCCGCGCTGAAGAGCGGATCGGAGGCCACGTTGAGGCCGACCTGTTTCATGGCGACGGCCGCGCGCACACCGGTCCAGGCGGCTGCGAGTGCGACTTCGAATGCTACCTTCTCATTCGAGGACCACTCGGTGTAGACCTCGCGCTCCAGCCGCTGTTGGAACTTTACGACTCCCGCAAGAATCTCGGAGCTTGGCGTGCCGGGGTACGCGGTGACCACACGGCAGCCTTGCTCGACCAGCCCCAGCGCAATCGCCTCATTACCAAGGATCGTTTCCGTGCTCATCAGGCCTCATTCGTCGAAAAGGAACACTGGTTCCTGATACAGGCGGATCTTGTTGGCGTGAAGCCGCTGGCGGATGAACCCCCGCAGCCAGTCGTTCTTCTCTTGCAACGATTGTTCATCGGTCAGCATCGTCAGTGGAACGCCCACGCCCAGCGCGCGGCCGGCGATTACGTGCCGGGTGATGCCCATGGGAACCTTGTCGCCTTCTTGTGCGATCTGGACGATCTCGTCCGCCTCGTACTGCGGAAACGCCACAACTGCAGCCAGGTCGGGGTACTCTTCAGTCAGCGCCGGCAATTCGACGGTTGTCGTGCGGTGAACCCTGGCTTTGCCCCGGTAGACCGCCACCAGTTGACACAAGGAGGTCGCCTGACTGTTGATATCCCCCTCCGCCAAGACAGCGAACTCCTGCCCGTTGCGCATGATGATGCAACCCACAATCTCACGGTCGGCGAGCATCCGGCGGATCGAGGCGGGATCGGCCGGCTCGATACTCAGCGCCTCCACGTCGGCCAGTTCGGCCAGCAGTCGGTTCGCGGTCATGCCGACGATCACGTGGTGCCACACGCCCAATTCGATCTGGTCTGAATGGTAGTCTACGACCTGAACGAGCACATCGCGGTAGCCCAACTCGCGCAGCGCCGACGTACGCGTAGCTCCGTCGAGTACGATCAGATGGTGGGCATGTTCGGACACAATGACGGGGTTGCGCTGCACGCCGTCCTCGGCGAGCGCGCGCTGCAGCCGCCGCACGCGGTAAGGGTCGTCCTCCTCATGTAAGCGGAGGGCATCGAGATTGGCAAAGCGCAGGTCGAGCGCGCCGGCTTCGAGGATTGGCATGGGCTGCCCTGCGGGGGGGATCAGTCCGGTTTCCAGTCTGGGGACTGGAAACCGGACCAGTATTGAGCCTAGGCTGGCTGCAGGTTGACTTCCGGCAGATGGGTCATAGCCTCCTCGACCATTTCTTCCGGATATTCGTAATCGTGTAATTCGCCCTTGAGATACTGATCATAGGCGGCCAGGTCGAAATGGCCGTGGCCGGACAGGTTGAAGGCGATTACCTTAGACTCGCCGCTCTCCTTGCACCGGAGCGCTTCGTCGAGGGCGGCCTTGACCGCGTGCGCTGTCTCGGGCGCGGGGATGATCCCTTCTGCGCGCGTGAAGTTCAGCGCCGCCTCGAAGGTCCCCAGTTGATGCAGCGCCACTGCTTCGATGTTTCCATTGTCGTACAGCGCGCAGATGTGCGGCGCCATGCCATGGTAACGCAGGCCGCCGGCGTGAATGCCCGGGGGCACGAAAGTGTGTCCCAGCGTGTGCATCTTCACGATCGGCGCCGTGGCGGCGGTGTCGCCATAGTCGAAGGTATACATCCCTTTCGTCAGCGTCGGACACGACATCGGCTCAGCGGCGACAACGCGGGTGTTCTTCCCGTTTGTGAAGTTCTGGTGCAAGAAGGGGAACGCGAAGCCCGCGAAGTTGCTCCCGCCGCCGATACAGCCGACGACAACGTCTGGATATTCACCCGCCATTTCGAACTGCTTGATCGTTTCCAGGCCGATCACCGTCTGATGCATCAGCACCGGGCCAAGCACCGAGCCGAGCGAGTACTTATATTTGCCCTCGCTGGTGGCCGCAACCTCCACCGCTTCGCTAATGGCGATTCCCAGCGACCCGGGGGTGTCGGGGTCCGACTCCAACACGCTCCGCCCGTAATTCGTCTTATTGGATGGGCTGGGCGTCACGCTTGCACCAAAGCTCTCCATGATAATGCGCCGATAGGGTTTCTGGTCGTAGCTCACGCGCACCATGTACACATGACACTCGAGGCCGAAGAAGTTACAGGCCATGGAGAGCGCGCTGCCCCACTGGCCGGCGCCGGTCTCGGTGGTGAATCCAGTAACGCCTTCCTCTTTCGCATAGAAGGCCTGGGCGACGGCCGTGTTGGGCTTGTGCGAGCCTACCGGGGAGACGCCCTCGTATTTGTAGTAGATGTGCGCCGGCGTGTCGAGCGCCTTCTCCCAACGCCGGGCGCGGTATAGGGGCGAAGGGCGCCATAGCCGGTACACGTCCATCACCTCACCGGGGATGTCGATCCAACGATCCATGCTCACCGCTTCGCCGATGAAGCGCATCGGAAAGAGCACGGACAAGAACTCCGGTGTCGCCGGTTCCTGCGTGCCCGGGTGAAGGACGGCATTCCAGGCCGTTTTCGCCGGATCGACCGGCATGTCGGGGTTGATGTTGTACCACGCGTCAGGAATTTCTTTTTCGGGCAGGATGAACTTCGTTTGGTCGCTCATGGCTTTTCTCCGTGCATCTGATAGGTGGAGATGTTCTGGTCGAGGGGGGGTGATGATATTAGGCTCGCGCTATCGCTCCTTTCCGGCAAAGCTCAAGTGAATCTTCATACGAGATGATCTCGAATGGAAATCGTCCCTTAAAAACAGTCGATTTCGCGTACACGCGAAACACATTGATATCAATGCCATGCACATCCGACCGAGTTATGATATATATTAGATTGACAACAAGCCGTCATGCGAGTGATATAGATTTCAGTATAATGAAATAAGAACAAAAGTCAAGTAAGGATTGGCATCGTGAAGCGTCCCGAAGCTCAAACACAATTCCTGATTTTCACACTCTTTGGCGATTACATTTTGCCGCGCGGGGGAGAGGTCTGGACACGCAACCTGCTGGATATTCTGAACCTGTTGGGGGTGAATGACCAGCCGGCGCGTCTGGTGCTATCGCGCATGTCGCGCAAGAAATGGGTCACGGCCACGCGCGTGGGGCGGCACAGCAAATACCGCCTCACGGACCGGGGACGGGCCTTGCTGGACGAAGGCGGTCACCGCATTTTCGAGCCGCGCCTGACAAAGTGGGATGGCCAGTGGCACCTGGTGATCTATTCCATACCTGAAACCAAGCGCAAGCAACGCCAACAGCTCCGCGAACGGCTCCGGTGGCTCGGGTACGGCCACTTAGCTCCCGGCACATGGATTTCGCCGCATGCGCGCCGGCCGGACATCGAGGCGCTAATGGACGAGCTTGACGTGCGCGCGCACGTCAACTATTTCAGCGCGCGCCATATCGGGTTTACGAATGACCGCAGTATTGTCGAGCAGTGTTGGGACCTCGAATCGCTGAACGAGATGTATGCAGATTTTATTGCGGAACACAAGCCGGCCTATGAGCACCATCGTAAACAATCCAGGTCACACTCGCAGGCCCATGATTGCAGCGAGTGTTTCGTGCGTCGTTTTTGGGTAACGCACCAATTCCAGCCGTTTCCCCGCATGGACCCCAATCTTCCGCTTTCGCTGCTGCCCGACGATTGGCTGGGGGACGCGGCTGTAGGGCTCTTTTATGCCTACCGCGACCTGCTTGCCCCGCACGCCAACGCCTTCGTGGACGCCACATTGAGCCGGACGCCGACCGGAGCCAAGATCGAATAGTCTCCCCTCACCCGCCAGCGCGCGGCCAGTAGTCGTATTCGATCTCGTGCGCGGTCGCGGCGGCTGCAGCCGGCCCATACAATCGCGAAACAATGTGAAGCGCCATATCAATCCCCGCACTCACACCAGCGCTGGTGACGATGTCGCCCGCGTCCACCCAGCGTTCGTTTGCGCGCACTTCCAGACCGGCGTACTTCGTGCGGAGGTGCTCGATACTGCCCCGGTAGGTAGTTACAGGTCGTTCGCCGAC
>JBHHUI010000336.1:0-4196 GCA_046753805.1 Anaerolineales bacterium | reverse complement strand
GGCTTTGTGCGCTCAGGTACGTGTTCGCCACGCGCTGCACCTCCTCCGGCGTGACGGCATTGACGGCGGCAAAATAGTCCGGCACGGGCTGGTCGTCAGGCGTGTACATGGCGTCCTCGGCCAGCCACCAAGCTTCGTTCAAGTTGCCTTCCATGGCCAGCAGGGCGCGCCCGCGCACGGCGCTTTTAGCCTCGTCCACGGCGACGGTGTCGATCTGGCCGGCGACGGCGCGCTTAATCTGTGCATCGATAGCTGCCTGGATTTCCGGGAAGCGGTTGCTCTCGGCGGTGGTGTACACCACAAAATAGCCCACATCTGAGTACATCGCCGGATACACGTCAATGCCGTATACAAGGCCGCGGTCGAAGCGGATTTCGCGCGTGAGAGCAGCTTCCATAATTTCCGCCAGCACCACCAGCGCGTAGCGGTCGGGATGCTGTAGGCCGGGGATGGGCGCGCCGAGCAGCAATTGACCCTGGTCGTTGATGCTCGGGCCGCGCAGCCGCACCCGGAAGCCACGGCTTGGTGCGGGCGGCTTGACAGGCTTTTGTGGTAGTGGGCCGGCTTCAAATTCTCCGAAGTACTGCTCGGTCAGGTTGCGCGCTTCGTGTGGTTCCACATCGCCGACGACGACCAGCGTCATGTTATTCGGCAAATAGTGCTGCTGGTAGAAGTCGAGCAGCGCGGCGTGGTCTATACTGTGCAGCGATTGGTCATCGCCGATCACCGGCAGCAACAGGCTCGATTCAGGCCACAGCCGGTTGCGGACGGCCCGGAAGATATTCCAACCCAACCCGCGGTCTTCGACCCATTCCATAATATCTTTGAAACGGCCCCAGTTCCCGCCCTTCTCATTGATGATGACGCGCCGCTCTTTATTGAACTTTGCTTCCGCCATTGCAGGGCGAAACAACACTTCTGAGAGCCAATCCAGGCCAAGCGCCAGGTCGTCGGACTTGAGGTGCAACCAGTACACCGTATCTTCCTGGGATGTGCGGGCATTGGCTTCCCCGCCGCGCCGTCGGATGATTTCGGTAACTTCGTGCTCTCTCCACCGGCGCGTGCCGGTGAAGATCATATGTTCGAGGAAGTGAGAAATGCCGTTGTTCTGCTTTGTCTCGTGGCGCGAGCCGACGGGCACCTGCGCCAGGACCGCCACCGTCCCGCTGCCGGGATGTGGCCGCACCCACAGCCGCAGCCCGTTGGGCAGCGTTGTGCGGTGGATGGTAGTCAGGTCGTCGTCCCGTTGCGCGGGTTTTGGCGCGGTCGGGCGCTTGCGGCGAAAGAACTTGCGCATCAGTGGCGTTGGCGAAAAAAAGCCCGTGCGACGCTCGTCGACGGGCCGGTTAGCTCGATGTGCAGCGATTATAGCACGATACATCCGAATGCTATAATCGCGTGGACTTCCCCCTTTCCCATGGAGAATCTAAGTGAAAACCACCGGCGTCATTGTCGTATTCGTCGTATCACTGATCGTGTTCTGCATGCTTTGCGCGTTGTGCCTGATGTCACTGGTTGTTTATTCGGTGTTTTCATCGCCCGAGGTCCGGTCGGTGGTCGAAGCCACAAGAGCGCCGACGCCCGTCCCCATGATTACATTGACCCCCGCGCCGACGCCCGGTCAGGGGGAGCAGCGCACGCTCGAATCGCTGCTGGCGGTGAACGTGCCCGAGAACGACCTGCGCGAGATCGCCTTCCGGCTTAAAGGTCTCGACGATATTCCCGTGGTCGTGAGCGAATCGCCGGCGAACTACAGCCCGGGCGAAGTAGTCGAATTCTGGGCTTCCAACACGGATACCGACGAAAACTTCCGCGTTGCGGCGCGGCTGGTCTACGAGACCGACCATGTGTACTTCTTTGCCGAGGAGGACCTCTCGGTGAATGAGGCGCGTGTGCGCGAGCTGGTGGATGATTTTGAGCAGCACTCGTATCCGACCAACCGGGCGTTCTTTGGCGAGGAATGGTCGCCGGGCGTGGACGGCGATGTGCACCTTTACATCCTGTACGCCCGGGGCCTGGGTTTCTCGGTGGCGGGCTATTATTCGTCGGTGGATGAGTACTCGCACCTTGTGCACGAGTTCTCCAACGAAAAAGAGATGTTCTACATCAACGCCGACGCCACCGGCCCCGGCGACAGCAGCTTGCCGGGTACGCTCGCGCATGAATTCCAGCACATGATCCACTGGTACAACGACCGTAATGAGGAGACGTGGCTGAACGAAGGGTCGTCGGTCTTGTCGGAGTTCCTCAACGGGCACGGCGCAGACGGATTCGATGCCACCTTTACGCGTGAGCCGGATATCCAGCTCAACGCCTGGACGGAGGGCGGGCCGGGCTACGACTCCATCCCGCATTATGGCGCGGCGTTCCTGTTTATGACGTATTTCCTGGACCGTTTCGGAGAGACAGCGACGCAGCGACTTGTTGCGCATCCGGAAAACGGGCTTGTCTCAGTGCAGGCTGTGCTGCAAGAACTGGGCGTCGAGATGTCCGCCGCCGACCTGTTTGCCGACTGGGTCGTCGCCAATTATCTCAACGACGCCTCCATCGGCGATGGACGCTACGGATACAGCAACTATCCCCAGCTACCGGAAGTGAGCCGGCCCACTGAACAGTTCCGCTCGTGCCCGGTCGATCCGGTGCAGTTCACCGTGCATCAGTTCGCAGCGGATTACGTGGAATTCGACTGCGATGGGCCCTACACGGTTTCATTCACGGGCACGCGCCAGATTCGGGTTGTACCCACAGACCCGCATTCGGGTCGCTACGTCTTCTGGGGCAACCGGCAAGACGAGAGTGACACGACCCTGACGCGCGAATTCGATCTGTCGGAGGTTGACCGCGCCACGCTTACGTATTGGGCCTGGTGGGCGATTGAAGAGAACTTTGACTACGTCTATGTGGAAGCTTCCACAGACGGCGAACACTGGACTATTCTGGAAACGCCCGGCGGCACCGGACTCAACCCGACGGGCAACAACCTCGGGTGGGGCTACCACCACAACTCGGGCGGCGGCGACTCTTCGCAGTGGGTGCAGGAGACCATCGACCTGTCGGCTTACGCTGGCGCGCCGGTGTACGTCCGCTTCGAGTACATCACCGATGCAGCTGTGAACCGTCCGGGTTTCTTACTTGACGACCTGGCAGTTCCCGAGGTCGACTATTTTGAAGACTTCGAAGCTCAGGCACACGGATGGGACGCCGCCGGCTGGGTGCGTTTCGACAACTTACTCGAACAGACGTGGGTTGTGCAGGTGATCGAGGGCGACTCGGTTACGCGCGTCCCTTTAACGGATGGACAGGGCGAAGTCACGCTGTCTGGTCCTGCGACGCTGGTTGTGTCCGGGACGACTCCCTTCACTACTGAAGTCGCAAGCTACGAACTCAGCACCCGATGACTCGTCGAGGGCGCGGGCGGGGGATTCCGCTGGCGCTGTTGCTCGCCGCGTGCACCCGCGCGCAGCCCGCTGTGGCGACGCCCGTGGCCACTGCCACGCTCACGGCCAGCCCGAGTCCGCCGCCGGCAACCGCAACGGCAACAGAAACAAGCACCGCAGCGCCGCCGGCTTCACCGTCGCCCGCGCCTGCACCCACTGTTACACCGAATACCCTGGCGACCTTGCTGAACACGGTCGTGCCGCCGCGCGACCTGCTTGAAATCGCGCGACAGTTAAAGGGCTTGGACGACATTCCGGCGGTGGTCAATTCGACGCCGCCCATCCGGGCTGTGGGCGACACGCTAACGTTCTGGGCCGGCAATGTAGACACCAATGAGAAGTTTCAGTTGGAAGCCCGTCTGGCATACGCAACGGACCATCTGTATTTCTTTGTCGATGAGGTCATCGCGCCGGATTTCGACGCCGTGCGCGACGTTGCCGAGATTTTCGAAGCCCAGATTTATCCGACCACGCGCGCATTTTTCGGCAGCGAGTGGACTCCCGGTGTGGATGGCGACCCGCATCTATACATTCTGTACGCGCGCGGCCTCGGATTCCGCGTGGCGGGCTACTATTCGTCGGCTGATCAATACCCCCGGGCGGCGTACGAATTCTCGAATGAGAAAGAGATGTTCTATATTAACGCCGATACGGTGCCGCTGCGGGCAGAGTCTATCGTCTCGGTGCTGGCGCATGAATTCCAGCACATGATCCATTGGGCGAACGATAGCAACGAAGAGTCCTGGCTCAACGAAGGCG
>JBHHUI010000335.1:0-4197 GCA_046753805.1 Anaerolineales bacterium | reverse complement strand
TTGTCCAGCGGTCTGACCGACCGGCAGTTTGATGCCGGCAATCCGGCGCGCCAGAGCATACAACACGCCTGGCCGCGCTTCAGCGCTGACGCGTGCGACAAGGTCGCCGTCGGTAATGATGCCCACGGCGCAGCCCGCTGCATCCACAACGACGACGCGCTTCCAGCCGCCCGTGACTAATTGAGCGGCAATGTCCGGCAGATCGGCGTCCAGCGCAACGACTGGCACATGCGGGTCCATCACCTCGCGCACCGTCTGCGCGGCGTCGGCGTGTATGTCGGGGTGCGCTTCTACCAGCGGCGTCTCGCTCACGGTGCGCAGGATATCCACCCGGCTGAGCATGCCGACCAGGCAGCCGCGCGCGTCCACGACGGGCAGGCGCTTGAGATCGCGCGCTACCATCAGGCGCGTCGCGTGTGCGAGCGAGGTTGCTTCTTTCACAGTCACAGCGGGTGCGGTCATCACATCGCGCGCCTGCTTCACACTGGCGCGCAGCGCGGCGAGCTGCGCTGCCAGGGCCTCGCTGTCCAGGCGTTCGGCGATCGCCAGCCGCAGTTGCGCGCCCCCGCGCGCGAGCAGGTCGCCGTCCGTGACGAGGCCCAGCACGCGGCGGGACGCATCCACCACCGGCACGGCTTTCAATAGCCGATCCAGCAGCAGTTCCATGATGTCGGCGATCGGCGTGTCCGGCGCGATGGCGACGACTGCGCTGCTCATCACCGCCCGCACGGGACGGTCGCCCGGTAGCGGCTGCAGGTAGCGGTGGGCGTACTTCACGACTTCGACATCTTCGACGGTGATCAGCCCCTCGCGCACCATGGGGCCGACGACTGCCAGGGCGCGCGCAATTGGCTCGGCCCGGTCCACCGTCTCGACGACGAGCGGTAGGTCGGTAGACAGTCTCTCGAGGCTGGCGACGTGCAGGCGTGAATGCGCGCCAAAACCGGCAACGGCGCGGGTCACGGTCGCGCCCGCCAGGCCTTCGCGTTTGAGGGTCTCAAGCAGTGCCAGGTAAAGGGGTTTGCCTTGCCAACGATCACTCTCGCCGAGGTAAATACGCAGTCGCTTGCCGGGACCGGTTATGCGCATGGCGCCCTCCCTGATTTAGAGGCGTCTGCCCAACATGATACCCAGCATCACCGCGCTGAGGCCGATGAGCAGGGTGCCGAGCAGATTGACGAATCCAAGCCAGCGTCCGCCGCCCAGCAGCAACTGCGCGCTCTCAAATGTGTACGTTGAAAAAGTAGTGAAGGCGCCCACAAAGCCGACGCCGAACAAGAGCCGCCATTGCGGCGCCAGTAAGATGCGCTCGCTGGCCACAGTCAGGAACAAGCCGAGTGCGAAGCTGCCGACTACGTTGACGATAAAAGTGCCGTAGGGAAAGGCTGCCCCCAACTTCTCAGCCGCCCAACCGCTGAGCGCATAGCGCGCCATCGCGCCGGCGAATCCACCCAATCCGACCAATAGGAAATTCGACACGGTAACAAAACAAAAGCCTCCACCACGACAGGGTTGCCGGGCAGAGGCCATCAGTCGCACGGTTGCGACGGTTGCAGGCGAGCCTCATCGCCGCTCATTCGTGGCAGGCATTATATCACTCGCAGGCTGCTGCCCGCCCCGCAGGCCTCTGCGGGGCGGGCGTTGCTATAGTAGGCCTGTACGCTGTCACCGCAAAGATCATAGCCAGGCTGGTCGGGTCATTCGCCTAGTCAATTCCAATCGTACGGGCGCTCAGGACTGCGCTGGCGGCGTCAGGGCTGGCGTTCGAAGATACGGATCACGTTGGTCTCGTCGCCGGTGGCGATATAGGCAGCCTCGCCGGAAATCGCCACTGTGCTGCGGATCAGTTCTGCCCCCTCCGGCTTCCAGAGCAGTGTGCCGTGGCGGTTGTACAGGCTGCCGCTCCCGTCAACGATCCATTCACCATTGGGGGTGACGGCCAGGCTGTTGTGGCCCATAAGCCCGCTGCGCTGCCAGAGAATATCTCCCGTCTGGTTGAAGGCGTACAGCCAGTCGCCTACTGTGCCCAACACGATCAGGCTGCCATCCTCGGACATGCTCCCGGCAGTGACCACATGATTGGCGATCCGGCGGCGCCAGCGTAAATTGCCCTCGCCGTCGAAGCTGAACAATTCGCGATTCTTGCCCGCGGCATACACATTGTAGTCGGCGTCGATCTCCAGCACCATGGGGAACTGGCCGATGAACCTCGTCCAGAGGGGTGTGCCCTGCCGTGTGAACATGGTCAGCAGCCCGTTGCCAAAACCGGCGATGATGCGCTCGCCATCGGGGCTGAAGCGACTCTTGCGCAGCCATTCTCTAGGACCGCTATAAGTCCACACCGGCTCGCCGGTGGCGGCAGAAAGCAACACGGCGCTCTCGCCGCCATATGGGCCCGTGAAGATGGCGGCTCCATCCGGGCTGAACCGCACCTCGCGATCCAGGTCTCTCTCAGTGACGCGCACCTGCCAGAGCAGGTTGCCCTCGCTATCGGCCAAGTACACCGTCCCGTCGTGGCAGCCCGCCGCCACGCGCCCATCGGCAGCCACGTCGAAACCCCAACATTCATCGCCGGTGGTGATGCGCCAGAGTTCCTGGCCCCGGAGGTCCACCATCAGGAAGTGCCCCGGAACATTGAGCATGGGCGGGTGTTTGGCCTGCACCGCCGCGAGACGGGTGAAATTGGCGTTGGGCAGCAGCCACCAGTAACCGTAATCGCCGTCGGTAGCCAGCTCCCCGATCTGGCGATAGGCGGCCGTCTCGCTGACGGGCGTCAGGCTCACATCCAGCGCCATGGTCTCGCCGCGCTGCGGTGCAATGCCGTCTTGATAGGCCAGTTCATAGCCCTCAGTCTCTATCAGGAGGAAATAGTCCAGCGAGTGATAGGGCAGCGGCCTGGGGCCGAGCATGGCCTGCAGGTCTGCCATAGAGGGCAGGGTGATGTAGAAATTGCCCTGTGCATCGCTCCGGCCGGTCCAGAATTGCCGGCCGTTGAAGAGATACACTTTCACGTCAACGTCAGAGACGGGCTGGCCGTCTGCGCCGGTCACGCGGCCCTGCACAGCCGCCGTAGGGACAAGCCCATCTACCGGGCCGCGCGAACTACTCACCGTGACCGAGAGCGTGCCTTCGTCGCCCGTCTGCTCCACCCGGAACTGGAAGGCCAACTCAAACTGTCCGTCCCCCTCATTGGTGATCATGTATTCCAGGGTGCGCTGCTCCCCGGGTTCCAGTTCTACGGCCTCATCCTGGAAAGCGTAGAAATGAAAAACCCAGTCCGGCAGTTGCGCGTGCATGTCGTCCCAGGAGGTCAGGCGCAGGGTGAGGGCCTGATCGCCGTCATTGCGGGCCAACAGGTATAGATTGGTGCTGTATTCCAAATCCGTGATAGTCACGGGGCTGAAAGTGCTGATCGTGACCGTTCCAAGGGAGAGGCTAACCTCCTGATCGGGAGGCGACTGCGGCAAGGGGGCGTCCGCCGCCATGGGGGGCTGCTGGCCCCCTGCCGCCCCGTCGGACGCCGCCCCCGCCGCTGCTCCTTGCCCAAGGCATGAACGGATGGCGTCTGTCTCCTCTGCTGTGGGGCTGCGCTGTCTCCCTGAAACCTCGCGCCAGGCGCGCTCGCCGATCTGGTCTTCGATGCACTGGCGCTGCGGGCCGGGTACCTGGTCCGGCAGGGTCAGAGATGGGGCTTCCTCGGCGGGCTCGGTCCCCTGCGAGGGCGGGGTCTGTACCTGTGTGGCCGGCGCGCTGGACGGCGGGGCGGTCTGGAGGGGCGTTGCTTCGGTCTGCACGGCTGGAGTGGCGGCCCTTGTACAGGCTGCCAGCAAGGCGGCCAGCATGGCGATGCAAACCAGCGAGCCTTTGCGCAGGTGGGAGTGAGGCTCCCGATGGCTGCGCCGGCCTGCTGGGCACGCGAGGGCAGGTTGCCCGTGGGGAGATGACATGATGGGAATCCTCTCTGCCGGACCCGCGAGTGTCGTAAGTCCGGTTAGATGACTCCGGTTGGAAACCAACGCGGACCTCCGAGGTCTCGCGCAGCGAACCTCGGAGGTCTATATTATTGTATTGTGTGCGTATTGGGCGATCGTGTCAATCCAGGTTTCAGCTAGACAGAACACACCTGCGTTGTGCGACAGTTTAGGCAATAATCCAACCACGCTGGATGCCCGATGCGTGCGATCACCGCCTGCAGTT
>JBHHUI010000334.1:0-4219 GCA_046753805.1 Anaerolineales bacterium | reverse complement strand
CCAAGAACTGCGGCAAAACGGGTCTCGATACGGCCTGTCAGCCTACTCGACCAGCATTTTGCCGCCTTCTATAACGTCAACTGCGTAACTCCTAAGTTTGAATTCCGAGCGTACTTTATCTTTATTGCGCTATCAGGAACTATCAGACTGCAGATTGCAGATCGATCCCAAAGCGTCAATCGTCAATCCACAATCGAAAATATGTGCGTGGCTGCGGTCGCGCCGCTGCCGCCCAGACACTGCGCCATGCCCCAGCGAGCGTCCGGCACCTGGTTATCTCCGGCCGTCCCCTGCAACTGCGCCGCAATTTCCACCGCCTGATAGATGCCTGTCGCGCCGCCGGGATTGCCACGCGCTTTTAATCCGCCGAATGTCGAGATGGGAATAACCCCCGTCCGACTGATACCGCCGCTTTGCGCGAGCTGCCACCCTCGGCCACGCTCGGCGAACCCGGCTGCCTCCAATGACAGCGCTGTATACACTGTGAAGCTGTCGTATGCTTCGAAAACGTCCACGTCCGCAGCACTGATCCCGGCCTGTTTGTAGGCCCGCGCCGCCGACTGCCGGGCGGCCGCAAATGCAAGCGGGTCGCGTCGGTCGTGCAATGCGAGCGCGTCGGTCGCCACGGCCGATCCGGCGATCCGCACGACCCCACTGGGCGCGCCGCCGATCCGCTCGTAGGCGTCGCTTGCGGCGAGCAGTATCGCGGCGGCTCCGTCGGCATCCGGCGCCGTATCAAAAATACTCACGGGCGCGGCCACCATTGCCGCGCGGGTAAATGCTTCCGGCTTGAGCGCATTGCGAAACATGGCGTTCGGATTGGTGCGCGCGTTGGCATGCGCATTGACAGAGAACCCGGCCATATCTTGCAGTTCGATTCCGTTCTCAAACAGATAACGCCGCAGGAGCATGGCGGCGATGGCAGGCGCAGTCGTGCCCTGCGCAAGTTCCCAATCCCCGTCGGCGCCGGTGGCAGCCGCTGCGGCGACCGCCGAGCCGACCTTGTCGGTCATCTTCTCCACGCCGACGACCAGCGCAGTGTCGATGGCCCCACTGCAAATCGCAAGATATGCCTGCCGCAGCGCGGCCCCTCCGGAAGCCCCCGCCGCTTCGACCGCGACGGCCTCGACCCCACGCAGGCCGCAGAAGTCGGCAATCAGAGCGCCGAGGTGCTTTTGATGGGAAAGTTCGCCCGCCAGCATGTTGCCGACGAAGAGTGCGTCCGGGAATTTCACCCGGGCCGCTGCGAGCACCGGCTCGATGGCCTCGAGCGCGAGGTGGCGCAGCGAGGTGCTCCAGTGCTCGCCAACGGGCGTCTGACCGGCGCCGATTACGAATACATCACGCATGTCATGTCGCAGTATTCAGTGTTCAGTATTCAGGCACGCAGAACGGGATACCGGATACTGCTAACGGAACACCGATCACTCCATCACCAATTTCCCACGATATCGTGTATACGTGGCATAGTCGATCTCCTTGCGGCGCGCCACGTAATCCCGCGTACGCGGCGCCTCCCCCTGGCCATCCTTAATACGGTCCGTCACCCGCAACTGAAACGCATCTGAGCCGGCGCCCGAGCCAAACGAAACGACCAGGATCATGTCGCCCGGTTTTGCTTCGTCGAGTATCGCCGTCAGGCCGATCATGGCAGAACCGGCATACGTATTACCGATAGTGGAAACGAGCAGTCCGGCCTCCAGCTGCTCCGGTACAAACCCGAGCACCTTGCCAGCTTTTCGCGGAAACTTGGCGTTGGGCTGGTGGAAAACCACAGAAGCGTAATCCTCCGGCCGCGTTCCCATCCCGTCCATCAGATTCTGGGCGGCGCTCGTGATGTGCCGGAAATAGGCCGGTTCGCCGGTGAAGCGTTGCCCATGTTCAGGGTATTTTTCGTTCTGGCGTCGCCAGAAATCTGGCGTGTCAGTCACAAACGAATGCGACCCTTCGATAACAGCCGCCGACTCGTCTGCATTGCCCAGCAAGAATGCCGCGCCGCCGGCGCCGGCCGTGTATTCGAGCGCGTCGCCGGGCCGGCCCTGGGCCGTGTCCATCCCAATTGCCATGGCATAGCGCGCCATGTCTGCGCCGATCATGCCCATGGCGGCCTGCATCGCCTCCGTGCCGGCCTTGCACGCAAACTGCCAGTCGGCGGCCTGCGTGTTCGGTACTGCGCCGATGGCCTCGGCCACAATCGTCGATGTAGGTTTGACGGCGTACGGATGCGACTCGGAGCCGACCCACACGGCGCGGATGTCCTGCGGATTGATCCCGGCGCGCTGCAAAGCATTGCGCGCGGCCTCGATGGACATCGTCGCCACGTCTTCATCCAGTCCCGGTACGGCTTTTTCAATAATGGGTGTGCCTGACGTGCCTTCGGTCCACACCCGCGAGACTTCCCTGGCCGGCAGCCGGAAACGCGGCACGTACGCTCCCCACCCGACGATGCCGACGGGGCGAGCGGTTTTCATGATCAACCCATTAGGTTCCATAGTTGTCATTCACTCCCCTTATCACGCAGGAGTTCCTCCGCCCTGTCGATGCGCACTGCGCCCTCCACCACCAGCTGCCGCGCCACCTGCTCGATCTGTTCGCCGACGGCCCCGGCCGCGATCGCTACCTGCCGCGCGTGCAGCCCCATGTGGCCGCGCTGAATGCCCTCCGTTGCCAGCGCGCGCAGCGCCGCCAGGTTCTGCGCCAGGCCGACGGACACGATCACTTCCGCCAACGCGGAGGCCGATTGTACGCCCATCACCTTCAGTGCAGCGCGCGCCGTCGGGTGCACTTTGGTTGCGCCGCCGACCGTACCGACCGCCAACGGCATCTCAAGTTGGCCGGTGAGGTTGCCGTCGCCGTCCACAGCCCACGTCGAGAGACTCGTGTATTGGCCGTCCCGGGCGGCATACGCGTGCGCGCCGGCTTCAATCGCGCGCCAGTCATTTCCGGTTGCGATCACCACCGCATCGACGCCGTTCATGATGCCCTTGTTGTGGGTCGCAGCCCGGTACGGGTCGGCTACGGCAAAGGCCCACGCCTCAATGACGCCGTCGCGGACTTGTTCGCCGGTGTACGCGCCGAACGCGAGTTCGGCCTGTGGGACCACGCAACTCGCACGCGCCAAGCGGTGGTCCGCCAGGTTCGACAGGATGCGCAGATGCACGCGCCCGCCGGTGATTTCTTCCACCACCGGCGCGAGCGCCTCCGTCGCGGTGTTGATCGCGTTTGCGCCCATCGCATCGCGCGTGTCGTAGATTAGATGCGCGACGAGGAACGGCCCAATCGGCGAGGCCTCGACGAGGCGTACTTCGAGGTTGCGTGCGCCGCCGCCCAATCTGACGATGACCGGATCGACGCCGTTAGCAATCTCCAATATCCGATCTCGATTCTCCAGCAACGCCTTGTGCGCCTGCTCAATATCGGCTACATCCAGAATCTGCATCTGGCCGATCATTTCGGGCGCGGTCGTGCTGGCCGTGAAGACTCCGCCCGCCCGCGCGAGCTTGGCCATATAGCTGGCCCCGGCCACCACCGATGGTTCTTCGATCGCCATGGGCACGAGCACATCGCGCCCGTTGACACAGAAGTTGGCAGCAATGCCGAGCGGCAGGTTGTGCGTGCCGACGACGTTTTCGATCATGTGGTCGGCCTGGTCAACGCGCAGTCCGCCAGACCCATCGAGCGCCGACAACTCCGTCTCGTCCAGCCCGGCGCGCACGGCGATTTCGCGGGCGCGCGCGCCCACTGACTTGTCATAAAATCCAGGCAGGCGGGACGTTTTGTTTGTCATCGACATCGGCGTACATGAAAACACGCCGACTGGATCGGCGTGCTTAAGCATTGGGCCGGATTTTAAAGGCAGCGCGCTTGCAAAAACTATCAGGTTGTAAGTCAGCGGCTAGCTGACCTTCTCCGTGGGCTTGACGGGCGCCGGCTGCGCGGTGGGTTGGACAGGAGTCGGTGAAACCGTCGGCGTGGGCTCGCCGAGTCGCAGCGCCAGATCGACGAGCGTCTCGTTGCCGTCGGCGCGGACGCGCCCCCAGGTGAAGGCATTGTCGAGCCGGTGGCGGTTGCCGGGCGCAACGGTGACTGCGCCCCAGAAATTGATTTCGCGCAGCACGTCGATGACGGCCTCGTCGTATTGCCCGGCCGGATACGCGAAGTAGCGCGGCTGGTAACCGATGTGGTGCGCCACGGTCTCCACCGAACCGAGAATTTCGAA